>QQUL01000086.1 GCA_008501565.1 Armatimonadota bacterium | reverse complement strand
GCTCGGAGTGAAGGCTGGCGCTGTCGGTGCAGCACTCGCCGCCCGATCCCAGGAGTCGGATTCAGCGAAACAGTTGCCTGTCATCGGGCGGTCCATCGGTGAGGAGTGACCGAAGAAACCCGCCGGATACCCTCAGATGTCGCTATCTTCCGACAAGCCGCATCGGGTGGAGGTAAGCGCACAGTCGCTTCCCCGGTGATCACACGGCCAAATCTCTCGCCCGGTTGGACCACCTCTTTCGGCCGACTCACGATCGTGGACGATGGCGTCGCGATGTGAGGAGAACCGAATCACTCCCAACCGGCCCCGCTGCAAGCATGGGCCAAGGAACCACCATGCCCAAGACTTTCACCGAGCTCGGTCTGCCCGCGCTCATTACCGAAATCCTCGTTCGTCGAGACATCATCGACCCGTTTCCGATTCAATCCGCCACGATCCCAGACGCCCTCGCAGGACGCGACGTGTCCGGTCGGGCACCGACAGGCTCAGGGAAGACGCTGGCCTTCGGACTGCCGATGCTGACGCTCGTCGGTAAAGCCAAGCCGAACAAGCCGAGAGCGCTCATCCTTGCGCCAACACGCGAACTCGCCGCCCAGATCCGGCTGGATCTCGCTCCCTATGCAAAAGCAATGGATCGCCAGGTGTTTGCGATCTTCGGAGGGGTTCGGTACACATCGCAGAAGGAGTGGCTGCGCCGCGGCATCGACGTTCTCGTGGCAACCCCCGGACGTCTTGAAGATCTCATCGAGCAGAAGTCGGTCGATCTCAGTGACGTCGACATCGTCGCCATCGACGAGGCTGATCGGATGGCCGACATGGGCTTCCTTCCTGCCGTGAAACGGATCCTCGACCAAACCTCGAACGACCGCCAGACGCTCCTGTTTTCGGCGACTCTTGATGGTGATGTCGCCGTTCTGATCAAGCGATATCAGCACGATCCTGCCCGACACGAGGTTGGTGGCGCAGAGCTCCAGGTCACGGAAGCAACACACCACTTCTGGGTTGTCGAGCACCAGGACAAGGTCCGGCATACGGCGGATGTCATCGGTGCAACCGGTTCCACGATCGTTTTCGCAAAGACCAGACACGGGACCAACCGGTTGGCCAAGCAGTTGACGCGTGAAGGTGTCGACGCCGTTGCGATGCACGGCGGCCTCTCCCAGAACCAGCGCAACCGTGCCCTGAAGTCCTTCTCCGACGGCCGCGCCCTTGCGTTGATCGCCACAGATGTCGCCGCTCGTGGTATCCACGTCGATGACGTATCGACGGTGATCCACTTTGACGTACCACACGGCCACAAGGACTACCTCCACCGCTCGGGACGGACCGCACGAGCGGGAGCTTCCGGCACGGTGGTGAGCCTGCTGACGCACGCTGAGAAACGGGCAGTGATTCGGATGCAGCGAAACCTCGACATGCATGTTGATGTGGGGCCTGCAAGGCCGGAGTTGCTGGCTAAGTCGGAGGTCAGACGGCAGAGGTCAGACGGCAGAAGTCAAACAGCGGATAGCGGGCGTGGGAAGCCGGAAGGCGGAAAGCCGAAGGTGAACGGTCGTGAACGCAGCGACTCCAGACCGAAGGCTGCGAAGCAGAAACGACAGGTGTCCAAGCACATTCCTGCCAACGGCAAGAGCAACGATTCGAGTCACCAAAGTGTCTACATCGGGAATCTTCCGTGGAAGATCACTGATGGTGAGCTTGCAGATATTGCAGCGTCACACGGTCGGGTGCATGCCGCCTCGGTCAAGATGGATGGGCGCGGCAGATCCAAAGGTGTCGGATTCGTCACGATGTCACGTGACGATGCCTCCCGCGCCGTGCACGCTCTCAACGGGAAGAAGATCGGCGGCCGCCCTCTCAAGGTGCGTTTCGCCGAAACACGGAATCCCAACTCCTAGGGTTCCCGCCTAAACGCCGTTCTGTGGGCTCCAGACCCCCACATGGGGGGTCCGTATACCCTGGGTACGCGGAAACGGGCTAGGCCCAGGCTGAGCCCAGGCCGGTTGGGGTTGTCGCGGTCGACTCGATGCGGCCGATGCTGTTCTTGAACTCCACCACAAGTGTGTTCAGTGCATCGGTGTCGACGAGGAAGCCGTCGTGGCCATGGATGGAGTCGAGCACCGCGTAGCGGCACTTCGGAAGTGCCGCGGCCAGCGCACGGACCTCAGACACCGGATACAGGACATCGGTGCTGATCCCAACGACCAGCCCCGGCGCCTCGACGCGTCGGAGGATTGCCTCAGCGGGTCCGCGCCCACGTCCCACGTCGTGGCTATCCATGGCATCGATCAGGGTCAGGTACGTATTGGCATCGAACCGGTCGACGAACTTCGTTCCCTGATGACGAAGATACGACTGGGCCTCGAAGCCGTCCGCGTCTGAGCTTCTGCCGAACCTCGTTGCGAACTCGGCATGGCTCCGGTAGCTCACCATGGCAATCATCCGGGCGGTCTCGAGTCCAGCCGTCGGCTTGCGGTACTCGGGATATGCCCCTGCCTTGAACGCCGGATCCGAAGTGATGGCATGGCGTTGTGCCTCCGACAGCGCAATGGCCCATGGAGATTGTGCGGCACCGACACCGATCGGCACGATTGCGCCGACCCGGTGCGGATACATGACTGCCCACTCAAGAACCTGCATGCCACCCATCGAGCCGCCGATCACCAGGTCGAGGGTCTCCACCCCCAACTGGTCGAGTACATGACGCTGTACCTCGACGAGGTCACGGATTGTCACGCTCGGAAAGTCCGCACCGTAGGGCTTTCCGGATGGACCGACGGAAACCGGCCCTGTCGTGCCGTAGCAACTGCCGAGCACGTTCATCG
>QQUL01000056.1 GCA_008501565.1 Armatimonadota bacterium | reverse complement strand
TGAAAGTCCCGGCGGAAGCCCAGGGCTTGTCGTTCCACTCGGTGAGGAAGTCCGTGCCTTCGACGATGTGCTTTGGAATGATCTCCGAGAACATCAGCTCGTGTTGGACGGTCGGGAACCTCATCGTGAACTCGAAGGTCTTGGGACCCACTGACACAAGATCAATGTCTTCATAGTTTCGTTTGCTGATCGGATAGTCCGGGTTCAAGATGGTGTCGAGCGTGAACTTGAAGTCCTCGCCGGACACCGGAGTGCCGTCGTCCCACTGGGCCTCAGGACGGATCTCGTACTTGACCGTCATCTTCCCGTCGGCGGTCATCACGATCCCCCCGTTCTCGACCGTGGGTACCTCGGTGATGAGCTCCGGTAGATACGACAACGTCACGCCGTCAATGTCGTACGCACCTGCCGCGTAACCCTGCGAGATCAACGCACCCACGACTCTGTCTCCGCCAGGAAGGAAGGGGTTCAACGTGGGTGGTTCATCGTCGACCGCAATGATGACCTCCCCTCCAACGGTCTTCTGAGGCAGCGGTTCCAACGTGGTGGTGGTACCAGCCGTCGTAGAGGTTGTCGGTGGGGGCTGTGTCGTGGTCGTCGTGGTGGTGGTTGGCGATGCCGATGTGCATGCGGAAATGACCAGGGCGACAACGACCATTGCAGAGAAACCTGCCATTGTTCGTCTTGTGGGCATGAACATCACGTTCCGAGTCTTGCTGAAGCGACTCTTTGGTGTGTGGGCAAGATCAGTTTGTTGCGAGAATCCAGGTCAGCACGAAGGTGGTGACCGAGAACGCCAGTGCAAGAATGACTGTGAGTCGGTCGAGGTTCTTTTCGACCACCGTCGAACCTCCGACATTTCCGCTACTCATCCCGCCGCCGAACATGTCACCCATGCCTCCACCCTTGCCAGCGTGGAGCAGGATCAAGAAGATCAATGCAAGTGATACGAGGAGATGAAGAACCGAAAAGAGTCCGTCAAGCACTGTGGGAACCTTTCTCACGTGTGAACCCGCGCACAACGCGGGTTCTACCACCAAGAAGTATGGCGAGCACTCCGCGCTACCGCAACTACATCGGATCGAGTGGTCCAGCGAGCCTTACCGACTTGACGGTCTCAGCCAGCCTGCGTGGCAACCGCATGCGCCGCGGCGGCGATTGCCTCGGGATCTCCGAGGTACCCCGACGACACCGCGCGCATGTCGTCGTCAAGTTCGTATCGGAGCGGTACCCCGGTGGGGATGTTGAGGCTTGGAATCTCGTCGTCGGATATCCCGTCGAGATGCTTGACAAGCGCGCGCAGACTGTTGCCGTGCGCCACCACGAGAACTGTCTTGCCTTCGACAAGGTCCGGCACAATTCTGTCGTACCAGTACGGCAGCATCCGCTCGACGACATCCGCAAGGCACTCGGTAGCCGGAAGGAGCTCGGGTGGCAGGTTGCGGTATCGGCGATCCTTGGCGGGATGACGATCGTCAGCAGGATCCAGCGCCGGCGGCGCCGTCGCATATGCGCGACGCCAGATCTGCACCTGATCGTGGCCGTGTTTGTCGGCCGTTTCCTTCTTGTTCAGACCCTGCAGATCGCCGTAGTGGCGCTCGTTCAACCGCCAGTGGCGTACCACGGGGATCCATCCGAGTCCCATCTCGTTGAGGGAAAGCGACGCCGTGTCGATTGCCCGTCTGAGCACCGAAGTGTGCACGACATCAAACTCGATCCCGGCATCGGCCATCAGACGCCCGGAGTCACGCGCCTCGTCCTCTCCCGCTGCGGAAAGCGGAACGTCGGTCCATCCCGTGAAGATGTTCTCCAGATTCCATGTGCTTTGTCCATGTCGAAGCAGGACGAGTGTGTGCGTGGTTGCCATGATGTTCAGCGTAGCTTCGTCACTCGGAAGAATCAGTCAGTTCGAAGCGACGCACGGTCCATGTCGCGCCCCAAAACGGCGACCACAGCCCCTTTTCGGCACCTCCACCTGAGACTTCTCGCTCGGGGAGAAGTCCGTCGTGTCTTCCACCCGCTGCCCGGATCGCCACCCCCACCACCGAGCGGCTGTGCTCCACTCGGTTGATCTCCCAGGAATCCAGGTAGATCTTGAGATACACACGACCCGAATCGAGATTTCCCTCAGTCTCCACTCGGGTGACCTCGCTGTTGCGGGTCAAGACCTCAGCGACTTCGTCGAGGTGTGTGGCAAGATCGTCGGAATCGTCCCATCCCAGACGCCGTCTGACATCGAACTCACCGTCGATCATGTATTCGGTCATTGCTACACCCAGTATCGGATCACAGACGCAAAGGTGTCGGGATCAAGAGATGCGCCCCCAACGAGGGCACCGTCGATGTCGCGCTTTGCCATCAGGCCCGCGATGTTCCCGGGGTTGACGGAACCTCCGTAGAGTACGCGTACCTGATCGGACGCTCCGGGAGCCACCGTCTCGACGGTGCCGCGGATGAACGAACACATGGCCCCCGCATCGTCATCACTGGCTGTTCTCCCTGTCCCGATCGCCCAGATCGGTTCGTAGGCGACCACAACCGAGGCGACATCGTCGGCGGAAACTCCGGCAAGACCCGAGGAGACCTGCAGAGCTATCTTGGATTCAGCTTCGCCTGCATCGCGTTCCTCTTCGGTTTCGCCGACGCACAAGATCGGTGTCATCCCCTCTGCGAGGACCGCCTTGAGCTTCTTGTTCACCGTCTCGTCGGTCTCGCCGAAGAGTTGACGACGTTCTGAATGGCCCACGATCACAAACGAGACACTCAACTTTGCGAGCATGCTCGGTGCTATCTCGCCCGTGAACGCGCCGCTGTCGTGCCAATCAACG
>QQUL01000373.1 GCA_008501565.1 Armatimonadota bacterium | reverse complement strand
GCATCGAGTCGATGAACCTTGTGGCATTTGCGATGGAAATGGGTGGCACGAAGTTCGCCCTTGCCGGCTTCCCCGGTGACTACGGCGGAGATGCCGCAGAGGGTGTCCGTAAGGCCGTCGAGTACTACGGGCTTGAGCTTGTGTACGACGGTGAAGGTACGGTCATTCCAGGTCAGGACCAGACAGAGGTCATCCAGGCCATCGCCACTTCAGGCGCCGACTGGACGATTCTGACCACGAACCCAAGCGCGGCTGCCGAGCTTGTTGCTGGTGCCGTAGGGGCCGGCTACACCGGCATGTTCACGGGCAACGGCCCAACGTACAACGCAGCGTTGCTCGACTCACCAGCTGCCCCGCTGTTCGACTCGGTGTACTACCAGTCGGCATACAACGTGGGTTGGGGATTCGACACACCTGGTAACAACGAAATGATGGCTGGCATGAGGGAGGCTCTCCCGGATGCCCGTCCGAGCGATGCCTACATCATCGGTTGGAACGAGGCTGTTGTTGCCCATCAGGTGCTCGCAGATGCGATTGCCGCGAACGACCTGAGCCCAGAGGGCATCCTGACGGCGATGAACTCGCTCGAGGATGTGGATTTCGGAGGTTCACAGCCCAACCAGTCATGGGCAGGAACGCCGAACGAGTATGTTCTGCGTTCGCTGGCCATCTTCAAGCCGGACCTTGAGGCCTACACCGCAGCCGGCGGTGCAGCCCAGACTCTGAGCCAAGAAGGCGCGACGACCGGTTCCGTTCTGGAGAAGGACTTCTTCATCTCGGACGCAGCCGCGGACTTCGACTTCACAGCTCCGTGCTGGGAGGCGTAGACAACTACCGGTGCTATTGGGGGTGCGGTTCGCCGCACCCCCAACACACCACCAACGCAAGAACGGTGAACTGACGAATGCTTGAAATCGCCAATCTCGAAGTCGTGTACAACGATGTCGTTCTGGTTCTTCGGGGACTGTCCCTCGAAGTGCGAGAAGGGCAGATCGTTGCGCTCCTCGGCGCGAACGGAGCCGGAAAGACAACTACCTTGCGGGCCATCACAGGCCTGCTCAGCATTCACGAGGGCGACGTCACCAAGGGTGCCATCACATACAACGGTGTCGAAATCCAGCAGATGGATGCTTCGGCAATCGTGCGGGCAGGTATCTCCCAGGTGATGGAGGGCCGCCGGGTTTTCGCCGAGATGACCGTCGAGGACAACTTGCGGACGGGTGCGATCAGCAACAAGGACGCAACCAATGTGAAGAACAACCACGACATGGTGATGTCGATGTTCCCGGTCTTGGCTGCCCGAAGGAAGGACACCGCCGGGTATCTCTCCGGCGGCGAGCAGCAGATGCTTGCCATCGGCCGTGCGCTGATGGCGAATCCGTCGCTTCTCATCCTCGACGAGCCCTCACTCGGCCTTGCACCGATCCTCGTAGCCCAGATTCGGGATGTCATCGTCGACATCAACAAGCAGGGCACCTCTGTGCTGCTGATCGAGCAGAACGCAAACATGGCACTCTCCATTGCCGACTACGGGTACATCATGGAGAACGGAAAGGTTGTCATGGACGGCGATGCCGAGAAGCTCCTCGGAGACGAGGATGTGCAGGAGTTCTACCTCGGTCTTCACACCGAAGGTGGGGAACGCAAGTCGTTCAAGAACGTCAAGCACTACAAGCGGCGGAAGCGGTGGTTGTCGTGAGTGCCCCACTGCTCGAGTTCGATGGTGTCGGCCTGTCCTTCAAGGGTGTGCACGCACTCACCGACATGTCGTTCACGATGGATGCTGGCGAGTTGTTTGCAGTGATTGGCCCCAACGGTGCGGGGAAGACATCCACGTTCAACTGCCTCAACGGTGTCTACAACCCGCAGGTCGGAGACATCCGATGGAAGGGTGAATCGATCCTCGGGATGCGGCCGGACAAGGTTGCTGAGCTGGGGATTGCAAGGACATTCCAGAACATCGAGCTGTTTGCACACATGACAGTTCTTGAGAACATCACCCTCGGTCGCCACGTCCGCACGAATGTCGGCTGGATCTCGGGTGCGCTGTGGTGGGGCCGTGCCAAGCGCGAAGAGATGGAGAACCGCGCCAAGGTTGAGGACATCATCGACCTGCTTGAGATCGAGGCGTGGCGTGGTCATCCCGTCGGCCTGCTCCCGTACGGGATCCAGAAGCGGGTCGAGCTGGGTCGTGCCCTTGCCATGGAACCCGAGCTCCTCCTGCTCGACGAACCGGTTGCCGGTATGAACCTTGAGGAGACCGAGGACATGGCCCGCTTCATCCTCGACATTCGCGAGGAGCTCGGCATCGCGATAATCCTTGTTGAGCACGACATGGGGCTCGTCATGGACATCGCCGACCGTGTTCTCGTCCTCGACTTCGGTCAGGTCATCGGACAGGGAACTCCCGATCAGGTGCAAAAAGACCCCAACGTCATCAAGGCCTACCTCGGCGAAGAACTGTCTTTGTAGCTCCGACGACCGACGTCCGATTACCGATTACCGACGTCAAGAGTTCAGCTGCTGAACTCCAAGGAACCCGCTTCGGGTTCCCGAAGTCAGACGTCAGATGACCGAGTCGAGCCATTCGGCTGCTGTGGTGAGTGCTCGTTTGGAGGCTGGCTCCCAGGGGGCGATCGCCGGCCAGACGTGCATCATCTCGGATTCAATGGAGAGGGTCATGTCGATCCCGTCGCGGTCCGCGTTGGCCTTGAGGCGGACCGAATCGTCGAGGATCATCTCGGCCCCACCGGCAAAGACGAGCATCGGCGGCAACCCCGTGAGATCACAATGGATCGGCGACACAAGCGGGTCAGCGAGCTGATTGCTCTCGGCG
>QQUL01000112.1 GCA_008501565.1 Armatimonadota bacterium | reverse complement strand
CGCGCCCGCATACGCCGCAGCGGTGGCTCCGACCATCCCGATACCGACGATGAACAGCATGAGAACGACGGACAGACCGAAGCCGATCAGTACCGATCCGCTTTCGTCATGGAAGGTCATCGTTCCACGCGCATCGAGCTCGATGACGCCAACGTCACCGTGAACCCCCCAAAGATCGGGGTTGCGACCCGGTACGGCACGGAGACACGCACGGTCGCCTTCTGACCGACCGCTGCGGGGCGTGACACGGAGATGCGAGCATCGCTGGCGAGACCGCCGAGAGCGGACCTCACCGCTGACGCGGCTCGAGCAGTGTCAGGCGAGGCCGCGGCCTCTCTCGCCCCCTCTCGAGTTGCATGGATCAGCTGAATCTCCGATCGGGCGATGACCGCGACTTCAACAATGCCAAACAGCAACACGAGGACGAGCGGCAGGACGAGTGCAAACTCGACAACTGCCGACCCGGCCTCGCTTCGCATCATGTGATCGTTGCGAACGAGACGACCTTCTCAATGACGGTATTGAAGAAGGCCGGGAGGGCGTCCGTCGTCGACGCCCACGTGATGAGCGCGAGTGCCACGATCGCGGCAGCCACGAGCACCAATGCGTACTCGGCGGTTGCCTGTCCGGATTCTGATCGGATCATTTGAGATCTCCTTCCGGGAAGTGATTGATGACGTGTCACAGCGTGAGCTTCGAGATTCCGTCGACCACCGCAGGGACTACGGCTACGAGGAGGAAACCCGGGAGAATCAGGAACGAAAGCGGGAACAGCATCTTGACAGGGAGGCGAGCGAGCCGCTCCTCCTGCCGTACATCGTCTCGCTCTCGCTCCGCATCACTCAACCCTCGAAGCTCAGTTCCGAGGCTCGCCCCCGAGGTGGCGGAGGATCGGGCAATCTCGAACATGGAGTCGACCGGTGTTGAATCCGCCTCAGGATCGGTGAGCGCTCCGCGATTGGCACGCTTGAGGTGCTTCGAGAGGTCGGACGCCACCGCATCGTTCACACATCCAACGGCGGTTGCGACGGCGGTTGCGAACGAGACTCCCGCTTCCACCCCGCTCGCCACGAGATCGATCGCCAAGAGCTCGTCGGCTCGATGGCGAGCTGCTTTGCTTCGTAGGGAGCGAATCTGTCTGCCACGGAGAAGCCCGAACTGGGTCGCTGCACAGACAACGCCGAGGGAGGGGTGCACACCCGCTGCTACGAGCGCCGGCGTGATGAGCCCACGATGCGGAAGCCGGAGGATCAGTCCGTAGGCGACGGCGGCTGCCACGAAGAGGACGATCATGTTGCTTCCCTTCCCGAAATCACGAACACCACGGCAGTGCCGGTGATCTGGAGTGCAGCACCGACCACCATCGGGATGACGACCAGCGCTGTTCGAGGCTCAGGGATGCCACCTGTCGCAACGATGAGCGCTGTGAGACACAGCGGCGCCACGCCGACAACCCATGCCGAGAATCGGGTCTGTGCGAGCGACGTACGCTTCTTCTGCTCACGCGTCTGTGCAACCTTCGCCCTGCGGGCAAACGCTACGAGCGGTTCGGCAACCGACGATCCGGTGTGCTCAGACATCGCACACATCGCAGCGAACTGCCTGCCGTTTGTCGGCATCATTGGCTTCATTGCATCTCCGACATCCGCTATCGAAGCTCCCGCTGCGCAGAGTCGACGCACATTGTCGGTCACCAGCCGACTCGTGCTCATGGAGATCGCTTGCCGCAGTGTTCCGCCTGCAGAAACGACACCGGCGAGCGATCGCAACAGGGCGACCTCCTCCGTCGCTGCGGCCCGCTTTTCGCGCTTTCTCCACCCTTGGAAAGCAGCAGCAGCGACCAGAGCGATCGATCCGTGGACGGGAGCAATGGCGACCACCGCAACGGCACCAACGACGATGGCTGGGGCACCGACCAGGATTCCGATGGCAACGATGGTCCAGATCAGCACGGATACACCTCACTGAGGCCGTCGCGTCCGACTTCGGAGATTGTCCTGACATGACGGCCGGCTTCCGTTCGGCTGACGAAGACGATCACGTCGAACGCCGAGAGGATCTGGCTGCGCACGGTCCGCGAGGACACGTCCGATCCGAGCATCGAGGCGAGCGACTCGATCCGGTCCAGGGCTTCCGCAGGGCCGTTTGCATGGACCGTCGACATGGAACCGGCGTGGCCGGTGTTGAGTGCCTGAATCATGTCGGCTGCCTCTGCACCGCGCACCTCACCAACGATGATCCGGTCTGGACGCAGTCGCAACGCATGTGTCAGAAGTGAGCGGATGGTGACCTCGCCCCTTCCCTCGACATTCGGTGGATGAGCCTCAAGACGGACCACGTGTCCCGTGATCCTCAATTCCGCCGCGTCTTCGACCGTGACGATTCGATCCCCGGTGCCGATCGATGCGCAAAGGACGTTGAGGAGAGTCGTCTTGCCTGCACCGGTACCTCCTGCGACGAGGATGTTGCGCCGGTCCGAGACGGCTGCTGCAAGAAGGTCGGCACCGCTCTGTTCGATTCCGCCGAGTTCAACGAGCTCAGCCAGATCGGTCACAGTTTGGAGGAAGCGCCGCACAGCAACCACCGGCCCATCGACCGAGGCTGGTGGGATGATCGCGTGGAGTCGGGAACCATCCGGGAGGCGGGCATCGACGGCCGGTACGGCGCGATCGATTCGAAGCCCGAGCGGAGCGATCACCCTACGAACCGCCGCAACGATCGCGTCCTGTGACCTGAACGTGACGTCGCTCAACATGAGGTTGCCTTCCCGCTCGATCCAGACTGCTGATGGCGAGTTGATGAGCACATCAGAGATCGTCGGATCACGGAGCAGTCGCTCGATC
>QQUL01000165.1 GCA_008501565.1 Armatimonadota bacterium | reverse complement strand
ATCCGGTCGATGCTCGCATCGACCCCGGTCGAAACGCAGGCCGAAATCAGACGCCTACTCGCGGACCATGGGTTCGAAGTAACCCAAGCCACGATCTCCCGCGATCTCGACGCGGTCGGTGCAGTGCGGGTCAAGGCGGACGGGCACAGCGTGTACCGGCTCGGGGATGGATCCGACGACGACGCCTCAAGGACCGCACTGTACGCGGCGGTCGATGAGTTCGTTGAAAGCATTGCGATCTCGGGCAATCTGATCATTCTGAAGGTGCCGCCCGGAGCAGCGCATCTGGTGGCAAGCCGGGTGGATGGCGCCGACATTGAGGGAGTTCTGGGTTCGGTCGCGGGAGATGACACGATCCTTGTGATTGCCGATGAGATCGTTGGTGCCGAGAGTGTTTCTGCGCGACTGGAAGGGATGGCTGGAGAATGAAGCGGGATATCAAGAAGGTCGTGCTCGCTTACAGCGGCGGACTCGACACGTCGGTCATTCTCAGGTGGATCATCGAGGAGTACGGTGCGGAGGTTGTGGCGTACACCGCTGACGTTGGGCAGGGTGAGGAGACGGAAGAAGCCCGGGTCAAGGCGCTCGAGACGGGAGCCATTGAGGCGATCTGTGAGGATCTCACCGAGGAGTTCGTCTCCGACTATGTGTTCCCGGCGTTCCGAGCCTCGTCGCTGTACGAGGGCTATTACCTCATGGGCACATCCCTCGCCCGGCCGGTGATATCGAAGGGTCTCGTTCGAGCAGCGATTGAAACGGGTGCCGACGCCATCGCCCACGGAGCAACCGGCAAAGGCAACGACCAGGTTCGATTTGAGCTTTCCGCATATGCCCTCAAGCCTGACATCAAAATCATTGCGCCCTGGCGCGAATGGGATCTGAAGGGCAGGGCCGACTGTGTCGCCTATGCGAAGACGCACGGGATCCCGACGCCGGTCACTGCCGAAAAGCCGTATTCGATGGATGCAAACCTCCTCCACATCTCCTACGAGGGTGGGGTCCTTGAGGATCCATGGGTTGGACCACCGGCGAACATGTTCACGATGACCGTCGATCCGATGGATGCTCCCGATGAGCCCGAGTTCGTCACCGTCGGGTACGAATCGGGTGACCCGGTTTCGGTGAATGGTGTCCGGCTGTCGCCCGTTGAGCTCCTGACGAAGCTCAACGAGATCGGCGGGAAGCACGGCGTCGGGAGGGTGGACATCGTTGAGAACCGCTTTGTCGGAATGAAGTCACGCGGGGTTTACGAGACACCGGGCGGAACGATCATGTATCACGCACACCGTGCGGTCGAATCGCTGACACTTGACAGAGAGGTGGCGCATCTGCGCGATGAGCTCTCGAATCGATACGCCGAGATGGTGTACAACGGCTTCTGGTTCGCCCCCGAACGTGAAGCACTCCAACAGTTCATGGACGATCTCCAGAAGCCGGTAACCGGAGAGGCTCGCATCAAGCTCTACAAGGGTCAGGCGATCATCGATGGTCGTCGGTCCGACACACATGCCCTCTATGACGAGGCGACGGTCACGTTTGAGGCCGACGATGTCTACAACCAGGCTGACGCGGAGGGCTTCATACGTCTGCAGTCCCTGCGGTTGAGAACATTCGCGGAGAAGCGTCTCGGCGAAGGGGAATAGCTGATGACTTTGTGGTCTGGAGGACGCTTCTCCGAGCCCCCAGCGGATCAGCTGTGGGCGTTCACCGTTGATCATTCGGATCGGCGAATGCTCGTTGATGACGTGCACGGTTCCATTGCCCACGCAACGATGCTCGGGTCTGTCGGCCTGTTGAGTTCGGAAGAGGCAGAGACGATGGTCCGTGGTCTCGAGGAGATAGCCGCGGAGTCCGTTGACGGTTCGTTTGTGTTCCTTGATTCCGACGAGGATGTTCATTCGGCTGTCGAGCGACGGCTCGGGGAGGTGATCGGTGAACTGGCCGGGAAGCTTCACACCGGACGATCCCGAAACGATCAGGTCGCTCTTGATCTTCGTCTGTACCTGAAGAGGTCGGTCAGCGAACGCGTCGATGAAATCAACGCGTTCGTCGACGTGCTGGTTGACCAGGCCGAAGCCGTCGGCGATACCGTGGTTCCCTCATACACCCACGTTCAGCAGGCCCAAGCGGTTCCATTGGCCCATCATCTTCTTGCCTATGCATGGATGCTCGTACGCGACGCGGAACGATTTGGTGATGCGCTCGGTCGAATCGATGTCTCACCGCTCGGTGCCGGTGCCTCCGGAGGATCATCGCTGCCTCTCGATCCGGCTCTTTCAGCCGCTGAGCTTGACCTGGCAGAGGTGTTCACCAACTCGATGGATGCGGTGGGTTCACGGGATTTCGCCGCTGAGTTCGTGTGGTGCTGTACCCAGACGATGGTCCATCTCTCCCGGCTGGCCGAGGAGTTGATCCTGTGGTGTTCGTCCGAGTTCGGATGGGTGACGTTCTCCGATGCCTTCACAACCGGGTCTTCAGCGATGCCACAGAAGAAGAACGCTGACATCGCTGAACTCGTACGCGGGAAATCGGCCTCCGTGATCGGTGATCTCACGGCCATCGCGGCGCTTCAGAAGGGTCTCCCGATGACATACAACCGTGATCTCCAGGAGGACAAGCGCCTTGTCTTCCATGCAAACGACACGCTGTCCAGGTCACTCCGGGCGCTCGGTGGGATGGTCGGAACCGCATCATTTCATGCGCCGCCTCCCGATGTCTGGGTCTTCGCACTCGACCTGGCAGAGGTGCTGGTGTCACGCGGTGTTCCGTTCCGTGAAGCAAATCACATTGTTGGAGGTCTCGTGTCCGATCTTGTCGCAGCCGGGAGGGCTTTCGACGATCTCACC
>QQUL01000287.1 GCA_008501565.1 Armatimonadota bacterium | reverse complement strand
AGACAACCGCGTCGAGAATCTCGAGGGCGACGCTGTCGCCGACGTGGATGGCGTGGAGTGACGACACGAGGGCCTCGACTTTGTCGGCGCTCTCGGCAAGTTCGATCTCAACCCTTTGGTCGTGCCCGTAGAACTCAGTGTCGACCACACGGTGTGCACCGGTGGTTGAAACCGTCGGACTGATCCACTCCGGTCGGATCATGACGGCGACGTCCGTCCCGTCGGAGAGATCAGTTTTGATTTCCCCGATAGCAGTCGGGATCGACCCCGACGCAGCAGTGCCCGAGAGAATCAGGGCGTCCCCGAGGAAATGTGCGACCCATCGGGTGGCGGGGACTCGATAGACGGCGTCCGGCCTACCGATCTGGACGATCGCACCCTCGTGCATGACAGCGACGATGTCTGCGATCGCAAGCGCCTCTGCCTGGTCGTGGGTCACGAGGACCGCGGTGACACCAGCGGCTCGGATGATCTCCTTGATCTCCCTGCGCATGCGCTCGCGTTTGGGTGCATCAAGATTCGAGAACGGTTCGTCAAGGAGAACGACGTCGGGGCCGGGGGCGAGTGCGCGTGCAAGTGCAACGCGCTGCTGCTCGCCACCCGAGAGCTCATGCGGAAACCTCGATCCGTGTCCGCTCAACCCGACCAGTTCAAGCACTTCATCCACGCGATGCACCCGGTCGGATCCCCGTACCCCGTACCCGACGTTCTCAGCGACGGAGATATGGGGGAACAGCGCGTACTCCTGAAACACCATGCCGACCCGTCGCTTCTCGGGTGGCACGTTGACCTTTCCGTCGAGGACCGGAGTATCCCGGATCGTCACCGATCCCTCGTCGACGTCCTGAAACCCGGCGATGACCCGCAGCGCCGTGGTCTTTCCACATCCGGATGGGCCCACGAGTGCGAGGAGACTTCCGGTTGGCACATCGAGCGAGAAGCGGTCAAGTGCCTTGGTACCGCCGAATGTCACGGTGACGTCGCGCACGGAGATGACGTGGTCGCTCATCGCTCGACAACGGCCTTCGGCTTTATGGAGAGGAAATAGACGGGAAGTACGGACATGGCGATGAGGATAAGGGCAGCAGTAGCTGCTCGTGTGTAGAGCAACTCGTCAGCGGCCGCCCACACACGAACCGCCAGTGTCGAGAAACCCGGCGGACTCAACAGCAGCGTGACGGGAAGCTCCTTGAGGGTCGTGACGAACACCAGGGCGCCACCGGCCAGGAGGCCCTTCGCCATCAGTGGAACGGTCACGCGCATCAAGGTAGCGAAAGGGCCACGCCCGAGCGATCGTGATGCATCTTCGACGGCAGGGTCGACCTGGAGGAGCGACGCTTTCGCCGCACTGGTTGATTGGGCAATGAACATGCCTGCATAGACAATTACGAGAACGAACATGGTCTGATAAACCGGTCGTGCCCAGGTGATGGTGAAGGCAACGACGGCGATGGCAATCGTGATATGTGGAAGCGAGAAGATCACGAACACCGATCGTTCGAGGAGCATCGTTCGCTTCGACGCATAGCGAACGGCGAGGACGACGATCGGTACGGTGAACACCATGGCCACCAACGCAGCGAGTGAGCCACCGGTCAACGATCCGATCACCGCATTCCACGGGACCGAGATGTCCGCGCCGTGATACGCCCCGCGCGCCACCCAGGTCGTCAGCACCCCGATGGGAATCACCGTCCCGATGACCACGACGACGGCCACGATGGAGAGGGCGAGCACGTGTTTGGCACCCTGAAGTCGATGCAGGGTTGGGGGCCGGTTCGGTGTCGAGGAAAACGTCGTGCCTCTACCGGACGTCCGCCGCTCTGCCCAAATGATCACACTGGCGAAGAGAATCAACACGATCGAGAGCACGATCGCCGGTGATCGGTCGATACGACCCGAGTACTGGGCGTAGATCACTCTCGTGAAGGCGTCGAAGCGCATGAGCGAAACAGCACCGAAATCCGACAAGGTGTAGAGGGCGGCGAGCAGAGCGCCCGCACCGACTGCCGGCCGTAGCTGAGGAAGCACGACCGTGCGGAACACCCTCCACGGCGATGCCCCAAGTCCGCGAGCCGCCTCCTCAAGTGCGGGATCGATCCGTCCGATCGATGCGGCCGTGATGAGGTAGACGTACGGATATGTCGCAAGCGTCAGGGCGAGCCACGCCCCGGGAAACCCCGTCAGTCTGGGGATCTCGAAGCCAACGAGCTGAGCGACAAGTCCGCGTGGACCGGACGACGAGACGAGGACCATCGCTATCACATACGACGGAATGACAAGCGGGAGAGCAAACGCGACGCCCCACATCCTCTTGAACCCGATATCGGTCCTTGCCAGGATCCATGCGCCGGCCACGCCGATGGCGGTTGTGGCCACGGTGACGAGGGCGGTGAGAGCGAAGGATCGCCATATCAACTCGAGCGTTCGGATCGAGAGCAACGTTGACCACGCCGAGTCCGTTGCGTCGAAGACCCGAACAAGGAGCGCGACGATGGCGAGTCCGAGCGGAAGAACAATTGCGAGGGCAGCGGCCCACAGCCACCACGGCGCCTTGGCCGCTGTTGATCGTGATCGACGACTCGGACCGGCCTGTGCAAGGGCGTCCGAATCGATTTCAATCACGATGTTCCCCCTGTCACAACAGGCCGGCGTCAGCCACCAGATCGGTCGCGAGATCGAGGACGCCCGCGAGATCCGAGAGATTGATGTCCGGCGTTGCGATCGAGTCGATCGGTGGCAGCGCGGGGTTGGCAGCTACCCCGGGGACCATCGGGTATTCGAATGTCTCGTCCGCAAAGTACGTCTGGGATTCGTCGTTGAGCAGCCACTCGATGAACTTTCGGCC
>QQUL01000065.1 GCA_008501565.1 Armatimonadota bacterium | reverse complement strand
GTCCAACGCCGCACCAAAGACGGACTCACGAAACAAGAAATCATCCGCTGCCTCAAACGCTACATCGCCCGAGAAACCCACACCGCAATCAGAAAAGACCTCCCAAACTTGACATAGGAGCGTCCGATGACCATGACCGATGACCGATCCAGAGAACTGCCTCACGACGGTTGGAGTCCAGCTCGCTGAACTCCCAATGAAACCCCCGCTGGTTTCGTCTGACATCTGACGTCTGACGTCTGACTTCTGGCCCCTGAGGACGCGATCGTCGTCGGTAAGCTTTCCTGATGCTCGTTCGCCCCACGCCAGCAACAGTCCCTGACGGCCCCGGTGTGTACATATTCCGTGATGAGCATGGTCGCCCACTCTATGTGGGCAAGGCCAAGTCACTTCGCAAACGCACCTCCAACTACTTTCGCAAGGACCTCCCACCCAGAACTCGCTCAATGGTCGATCTCGCCGCAGACCTCGAGTGGATCGTGACCGATTCGGAACTTGCAGCGCTCATGCTTGAGTTTTCGTTGGTGCAAGAGCACCAGCCTGTGTTCAACGTGCGGCTCAAGGACGACAAGTCGTTTCCGTACCTTGCGATTACACGCCAGGACGAATGGCCACGGGCGCGCGTGATGCGCGGTAGCAAACGAAAGGGTGTCGAGTACTTCGGTCCGTATGCGCGGGCGTACTCCATTCGCCAGACCCTCGACGGGCTTCTCCGTACGTTTCCTGTTCGTACCTGCACCGACGCCAAGTTCAGAAGGCATGAGGCGACAGGGAGACCCTGTTTGCTTTTCCACATCGAAAAGTGCTCGGGTCCGTGTGTGGGTGAAGTGAGTCCCGAGGAGTACGCCGACCACGTGGACGGGCTTGCCTCGTTTCTGAGCGGTGACTCTGACACGTTGATCGACGACGTCGAAACGGCCATGACCGAGGCGGCATCTCGCCAGGAGTTCGAACGAGCCGCAAGGCTTCGTGACAAGGCCGCTGCCATGCGTACCGCACTCCAGAAGCAGGAATTGGTCACCGAAACCCGTGACAACCTTGATCTGATCGCATTTGATGAGGATGAACTCGAGTTTGTGCTCGTGGTACTTCATGTCAGATACGGACGTGTCACCGGACGCAAAACGATGATTGTCGACCGGGTGGAGGAGATCTCGTCGTCTGAGTTTGTGGGCCGGATGCTCGGCCAGCTCTACGGTGCTGAGACACCGCCTCGCGAGGTTCTTGTGCCGATCGAACCCGATGATCTCGCCCTCTGGCGCGAATGGCTCTCGTATCGCAGGGAAGGGCCGGTATCGCTACGAGTACCAAAACGCGGGGCCAAGCGCCGAATCATGGAGACGGCAAGCGCAAACGCGACCGAGGAATTCAACCGGCACCGTCTCAAACGCCATTCCGACCACAACGCACGCGCCCGAGCGTTGCGCAGTCTCCAGGACTCGCTTGATCTCCCCGTTTCACCGCTGCGCATCGAGTGCTATGACATCTCGACAATCCAGGGGAGCCACACCGTAGCATCAATGGTCGTCTTTGAGGACGCCCTTCCGAAGAAGAGCCAGTACCGCAGATTCAAGATCCGGACGATTGAGGGCCAAGATGATTTCGCTGCGATGGAAGAGGTCATCCGGCGTCGATTCGCTGCCTACCTGGCGGAGCGGAAGCTCCCAGCAGAGGAGCAGGGGCGGTTCTCCTACCCGCCAAGCCTCGTGGTCATCGACGGAGGCAAGGGCCAACTCGGCCGTGCTGTGAAAGTCCTCGAGGAATACGACCTCTCCATTCCGGTCGTGGGACTGGCCAAGAAACTCGAGGAGGTGTTTCTCCCGGGACAATCCGACCCGATCGTCATCGATCGGGGAGAGGAGTCCCTCTATCTCCTCCAACGCATCCGTGACGAAGCGCACCGGTTTGCAATCACCTACCACCGCCAGTTGCGTGGAAGGTCGATGATTGATTCGATTCTCGATGATGTCGCGGGGATTGGCCCCGGAAGAAAGAAGGCGCTGATCAAGCAGTTCGGTTCTGTGAAGAAGATGCGGCAGGCGTCACAAGATGAACTTGCCGAGGTGATCCCGGATAGGGTTGCGGTGGAACTCTTTCAAGTACTCCACGAAAGCCTTGCACGCGAATGAACGATCCCACATCAGACGCCAACGTTGTAATCATCACGGGTCTCTCCGGGGCAGGAAGGAGTCACGCCGCAAACGTACTCGAGGACATCGGGTATTTCGTGGTCGACAACCTGCCAATGCCACTGATCCCGAGTCTTGTTGTGAGCGTGGGTTCGGGTGAAGGTAAGCGTCGCAAGATTGCGGTTGTGGCAGACACCCGAGCTGGCATGACTGCCGAGGGGCTCGATCAGGCGCTCATCGAGCTGCACCGGGCCGGTCTGCCAACCACCGTTCTCTTCCTCGATGCTGACGACCAAACCCTCGCTCAGCGATTCGAGGAAACAAGGCGCCCCCATCCCGTCGACAGCCGGTCGCTCGCTGAGTCCGTCGCCACAGAACGTTCGGCGTTTGAGGATGTCCGGGCGGCATCTGACATCATCGTCGACACCTCCGACCTCAGCGTCCACGACCTGCGAGATCGTCTTCGTGATGCCTTCGAGGATGCGGAAACACATCACAGGATGCGGGTCGACGTCACAAGCTTCGGCTTCAAGAAGGGACCGCTGCGAGTTGTCGATCTGATGTTCGATGTCAGATTCCTACCCAATCCTTTCTGGCTGCCTGAGTTACGACCTCTTACGGGGCAGGATGAAAGGGTTGTTTCCTATGTCTTCGGACATCCCGAAGCCGGGATATTCCTTGACAAGGTGAATGACTTGTTGGATTTTCTGATTCCCCGGTATGTCGCCGAAGG
>QQUL01000191.1 GCA_008501565.1 Armatimonadota bacterium | reverse complement strand
TCGCAGTTCGGAAATGCGGCATCCCACAGGTCGAACATTCGAACCAGTCGTCGGGATCGATGGCCTCCGGCTCCCTTCGCGGCGGCTCGGGTTCCCGCTGCGGGATTGGCTCGCGGTGCGGTTCTGTCGGGGCCCGCTGCTTCCAGTAGTCGCCCTCTCCTTCTTCCTTGGGCTGTTGGGGCGCAAACGGTGGATCAGGGGGCGTGTTCGGGGCGAGCGACCGCGCATGGGTCGTCTTGGCGTGAGCGACACCCCACGAGTCGAACGCATACAGTGCGATTCCCTGTGTCTCTGCCACGGATATGGCACCCGGCGTGAAGCCGGAGACCGAGAATATCGCCACTCGTTTGCCCTCAACGGCAAACCGCAACACGGAAAGAATCGAAGCCTGATCAGCGGGGGATGTGGCCCACCGCACCCGTGCGAACGTGGTTTCGGTGATCAGCTGGACCGATCCGTGAACCGGCTCGGATATCTCGAGGGGGGGTTCACCCTTGTGGTCGAACCACAGAAACGCCGCTTGATACGCCTCATCAAGCGTGAGTTCGTCGGTTCGTTGTTCCGGCATGCTGACAGTCTATGTCGAGGAGGCTGCTCTGGCGAAGGGAATGGAGTGGTTCCAGTCGGCGAGCAGCGTTCGAAGAGCAGCAACGAAAGCCAGCGGCTGATCAAGCATCAGGTGGTGATGAGCGAGGGGAATCTCGATCACGGGGGAGACGCGTCCCATCAGGTCATACATGTACTCCGCCACGTCGGGTGGCACGACCGCGGAGTGTTCACCTGTGAAGAGGGCGACGCGACAAGCCGCCGTTGAGAGTTGGTCACGCAGCGGGACGACGTTGCCCCTGAACAGGCGTGGATCGAACTTCCATGTCCAACCAGCCGGTGTCTCGCGAAGTGAGTTGCGTGCGATGTGCTCGACGATGAACTCGTTGTCGCAGGGCTGCGCCGGGATCAGGCGGAAGTGGGTCATCGCTTCGGCGAGTGTTGGATAGACGCCGGGCGACCGAAAAGCACGGCCTGTTGCCCCTTCGTCCTCCTCCGGCGATGCGCGCCTGACGGGTGCGTCGACAATGACGGCGCCTGCGAGCTGATCTCCGAACGTGGACGCCGTCTGTATGGTCACCATGCCTCCGAGGCTGTGTCCAACCACGACGGGCGGTCCGGGGAACCCGGCATCTGCAATCACCGCCATTACTTCCTTCGCCCACGTTGTGTGCCCGTATTCGGTCCTCCAGCCGGATTCCCCGTGGCCGGAAAGGTCGAGGGCAATGGCATGCCAATCGGTGGAGAAGAATGGGGCAATGAACGACCACCACTCGGCGTGAGCGGCGCCTCCATGGACAAATACGAGTCCGGGCTTACCGACGGTGCCCCACGACACATAGCGGATGTCGGTACCTTCGACCGTCACCGTGTGTGTGTCGGGCTGGTTCTTGAGGGCTTCGTCGAACCATGTTGGGGCGTCAGTCACGGGCCGGTGCCTTGCTGTCGTGGTCCTGGTTTGCCCGAACCTCGTTCGGGAGGAGGAACCAGCGCAGATCCTCGAATGAGGCTGTGACGTTGACCTCATCGTGGACCGGTCCCGTTGCCGGGTCGATAGTTGCAAAGAGAGTGCGCGCGTGGGTGAGATACTCGGCAAGTTCGCGTTCCGAGACAATCTGAGGTTTGACGTCGTATTCCATGATCCCGGTGTCGTAGCGGATGTCGGTGAGCGAGAACGGCGATTCGCCGCGTCCATCGACATGGGTCCAGCTCGCGGTGTCGACATCGAAGGCGTACCAGGGAAGGAGCTTCCAGCCATCGGTCGCAACAATGTGGATGGCATCGATGATGAAGTCCATCACAGCGTCTGAGAGGAAGTAGTTGAAGTTGACCCGAATCCAGCCAGGCTTGATTCCTTCGCAACCCAACGCAACTTCGTCATGGAAGTGGCGTGACTGCTCCATGTCGATACCGAGGAGTGCGTGACCGTACGGGCCGGCACACGAGCATCCTCCACGCGACTGGATACCGAAGAGGTCGTTGAGGAGGGCAACGATGAAGTTGTGGTGAAGGTATCGGCCTTTGTGCCTGACGACGAATGAGACGATCGACAGGCGGTCGGCGTCATGGTTGCCGAGAATCTCAATGCTGTCGTTCTTCTTCCATGAATCGATGGCTCGGCGAATCAGTCCATGTTCAAGGTCACGAATTCGGGACGTTCCGACCGCCTCTTTCAGTTGGAAGACGAGGCCGGCCCTGATCGACTCGACAATCGCCGGAGTCCCTCCTTCTTCGCGATGCTCGATGTCGGCGATGTATTCATGGTCGTCCGGGTTGACGAACCTGACCGTCCCCCCGCCCGGGATGCCCGGGACGGCATTCTGGAAAAGTTCCTTGCGTGCGATCAGGAGTCCCGGTGTGCCGGGACCGCCGATCAGCTTGTGGGTCGAAATGAAGATGGCGTCCTTGTGAGCTTCGGGTTGATCCTCGATGACCATATCGATCGCCACATACGGTGCTGCGGCGGCGAAATCCCAGAAGGACAATGCTCCGTACCGGTGAAGAAGCTGCGCGATGCCAGCGGTGTCCGAGATGATTCCTGTGACGTTCGAGGCAGCGGAAAACGACCCGATCTTGAGTGGCCGGTGCTCGTACTTGACGAGTTCCGCCTCAAGTTGTTCCTGATTGATGTGGCCGTCAGTGTCCTCACCGATCTTGACGACGTCTGCGATCGACTCGCGCCACGGCAGCTCGTTGGAATGGTGCTCGAACGGCCCAATGAACACGACCGGCCGCTCTTCGGCGGGAATCAGTGTCGACAGGTGGTACTCGGACTCCAGGCGATCCGGGATCGAGAGTCCGAGCACACGGATGATCCGATCGATGGCACCCGTACACCCGCTGCCGACG
>QQUL01000249.1 GCA_008501565.1 Armatimonadota bacterium | reverse complement strand
AGAATCTTGGAAAGCACGGTTCCATGCTATCCCCACTCAGCCGCGCCCGGCCGGAAAGGTGACTCGAAAAGTCGTCCCTGATGCAATGTCACTCTCGCAGGTGACAGTACCGCCCATTGCCATCGTGAGCTCGGAGACGATGGCGAGGCCGAGACCTGAGCCTGACGGCCGCAAAGCCCGGTACCGCTCCGCCACATACAGCCTGTCGAAGACCCGAGGGAGGTCTCGTTCAGCGATGCCGGGGCCCGTGTTGTGAACATCGACGGCGAAACCCAGGTGGTCTTCCGTGACAGCCACGGTGATCGCCCCCATCTCGGGTGTGTAACGGAGAGCATTTTCGATCAGGTTCGCCAGCACCTGGACGATCCGGTCTGGGTCAACAACCCGTTCGCCGGCGTCGCCTGCATCGACGGACAACGAAACGGCACAGGCGGCGGCCTGAGGTGCGAAACCGTCGGCAACCCCGGTGACGAGCGCGGATAGGTCGACGGATTCTGGCCGCAGCGTGTATTGGTGCGCCTCGAGTCTGCCGAGGAGCATCAGGTCCTCCACCAGACGCGAAAGCTGATCTGCCTGGGTGTTCAGGACGCCGGCGACTTTGGGCAGATCTTCCGATGCGATGTCGCCGGCATCGAGCGCCTCTGCGTACCCTCGGATCGTCGTCAAGGGAGTTCGCAGGTCGTGGCTCACCGACATCAGGAAATCGCGTTCACGATTACGCATCGAATGCAACTGGCTGGTCATCGAGTTGAACGCCTCAGCAACGGACGCGATCTCGTCGGTGCCCTCGACCTCGGCACGCACGTCGAGGTTTCCGTCTCCTACAGCCTCGGCAACCGTTTCGAGTTGGTGGAGCCGACGCGACAGTGACCTCGCAAACCAGATTCCGAGAGCAACGGTGAGGACTGCTCCGACACCGACGGCGAGTGCGACCGGAATGGTTACGACCGCCGCCGGAAGCAAGGGTTGCGATCGACCGATCGCGATGGTCAGAGTCGATCGCTGCCCTTCAAGAACCTCGACGGCAACCAGCATCTGTTCGCCATCCACTTCCACGGTGACGACATCGCCGTCACCTGCTCCGGCTGGGAGGAGTGGAATCAGCACAAGTGGTTGGGTGATCGGCACTTGGCGTTCGCCAACCGAGATCGTCCCCTCCACCCGATCGTGTCCGCCAAGGCTCCCCGCCCGATTGAGCGACCGCTCGAGCACATTCCGGTAGCGTGCGACTGCGTCGCCCGGATTCGCTCCCGGACGGAAGCCGACGCTTTCGAGATCCTCCTCGATCTGTGCAGCGGTGACGGCCGCTTGTCGTCGCAGCTCCTGTTCTGCCCGAATGGCGATGCCGCGTCGTATGACAACGACGGCGGCGAAACCGATCAGGAGCGTGATGGCGGCGACCAACGCTGTCGCGACAATGATCCGGCGTTGCATCAGTGATCGATCCGATAGCCGACACCCCACACCGTTTCAATGGCGATCTCCGGGATCTTCTTGCGAATCTGCCTGATGTGGACGTCAACGGTGCGTGTCTCACCGAAGTAGTCGTATCCCCAGACTGCTTCGAGTATCTGGGATCGTGAAAGAACAAGTCCGACATGTTCAGCGAGATACCACAGGAGATCGAACTCCCGAGCGGTCGGGCGGATCTTCGTCCCGTCCCCTGTCACGACCTCCCTCCGGCCCGCGTCGATGGAGCACCCACCCACTGTTCTCACCTTTGCCGTGATCGGTCGCTCTTCGGCCCTTCGCAACACCGCGAGCAGACGAGCGACGACCTCTCTCGGCGAGAACGGTTTGGTGACATAGTCATCCGCGCCGACCTCAAGCCCGATGATGGTGTCCGTTTCTGAATCCCGTGCCGTCAGCATCAGGATCGGTACGTCAGATTGCTTGCGGATCTCACGACAGACGACCACACCGTCCATCCCCGGCAATCCGAGGTCAAGCAGGACAGCACGTGGTGCACGCTCCCGCATGCGTTCGAGCCCTTCTTCACCAGAGACAGCGTGGATCAGCGTGAACCCCTCCTGCTCCAGGTAGAGCCGCAGGAGATCCGCGATCTCGTCATGATCCTCAATGAGAAGCACCGCGCCACCCGACAATGAAACCTCCGTCGATTCTGCCGTCCCACAGTACGTCTCTGATGTAAGAGAAGTGTGAAGAGGAGCTATCAGCTTTCAGCTTTGCACCGTCAGATCGTTGTCGGCAGCCGCGATTGCGGTCAGAACAGCGCTGGCTTTGGCGACACACTCGTCGTACTCAGCTGCGGGATCGGAGTCAACGACGACACCGGCGCCGGCTTGTACCCATGCCTTGTTCCCTTTGATGACACATGTCCTGAGCCCAATCGCAGTATCAAGCGTTCCCGAGAAGTCCACATATCCAACGGCGCCGGCGTACGGACCCCTTGCCGTGGGTTCGAGTTCATCGATGATCTCCATGGCCCGAACCTTCGGGGCGCCAGACACCGTTCCATGTGGAAACGTCGCGCGAAGAACATCGATGGGTCCCAATCCAGCCCGGAGATTCCCCGAGACACCCGACACGATGTGCATCACATGGCTGTAGCGCTCGATCACCATGAGATCGTCAACCGTGACTGTGCCGAACTCACAGACTCGACCGAGATCGTTGCGTGCCAGGTCTATCAGCATCACGTGCTCGGCTCGCTCCTTCGGATCCGCGAGGAGTTCGGCTTCCAGCCGTGCGTCCTCCTCGTCGGTGGTCCCCCTCGGTCTGGTTCCGGCAATGGGACGCGAGAACACCACACCGTCGCGGACCCGGGACATCAGTTCGGGTGACGATCCGACAACGGAAACATCCCCGCTTCGGACCAGGAACATGAATGGCGACGGGTTCACAAGCCGAAGGGCGCGGTAGACGGCGAAGGCGTCACCGGAGAAGTCGACTTCAAAGCGAATCGAAGGAACGATTTGGAATGCGTCTCCGGCAACAATGTGTTCGATCGCCCTTGCGACGCCTGTCTCGAATTCGGCTCGAGTCATGTTGGCAACTGCCGGTGCAACCGACGTGAATTGTGGTCTGGCACCAACCGCAGTGGCAGAGCTGGTCGAAAGCCGGTCCGCGGCGTCAGTGAGGGACGCCAAGGCAGTCCGGTACTCGTCCTCCGCGTCACCCGACACGAAGACGTTGCGGATCAGTGTGATCGTGTCGCGTAGCCGGTCAAACGCCGCTATTCCGCCGGCGAACTGCCACAGCGACTCGGGAAGATCACGATCGTCGGTTGGCCGATTCTCAAGCTTCTCGATGTACCGAGCCACGTCGTAGGCGAGGAATCCAACCGCACCGGTGTGCAGCGGCGGTGTGGGACCAGCCAGATTCAATTCGGCCTCGGACGGAATCCTGAACCGATTCGTGAGATCCTCGACAACCGCGAGGGGGTCACCGTCTACGAGATCGATGCGCTCGTCATCGACCGACGAAACCCCATCGATACTCGAGACCGTGAATGCCGGATCCCAACCGACAAACGACCACCGTCCCCAGCGTTCGCCGCCTTCGACGGATTCGAGTAGGAAGCCGTCGGATTCACCGACGAGGCGGTCGAAGACCGACACTGGCGTGTGCATGTCGCCGAGCACCTCAATCGCGACCGGAACAACCGGATATCGATTGGCAAGCTCAATGAACTGATCGAGGCTGACGTTGGGTCGCATGGAGCAAAGAGCTTACGGCTTACAGCTCACCGCTTACAGCCAAGAAACCTCGGAAGGCACGAGCTGAAAGCTGATAGCTGATAGCTGTAAGCCGCGAGCGGAGCGAGCTACTCAAACTTCCGCGAGGCCTTCGAGGCCGAGGTTGATCAACAGATCAGAGAACCATGCAGAAAGTTGGACGATGTTGCCAGACACCAACAGCCAACCGAAGAACACAAGAAGGAGTCCCGAGGCAACCGTGATCTGGGTGAGGTACTTTTTCACCCAGTCGAATGCCGAGAACGCCTTGGTGAGAAGCAGCGACGTCAAAAGGAACGGTATCCCGAGTCCCAGGCTGTAGAAGAACAGCACGATCATGCCCTGCCCGACGGTGTCGGTGTTCGCCCCGAGCGCAAGCGCAGAAGCCAGAAATGGGCCGATACAAGGTGTCCAGCCGAACGCAAATGCCGCACCCATCACGGGGGCACCGAACCACCCCATCTTCGCGGCCTTTGTTGACTCCATCCTCCGATCCTTCATGAGCGGCATCAGGAATGCCGGCGTCCAGATCGCCGTTACGGCGATGAACACCCCCATGGCGATGATCAGCCAGCCAGCCAGCGTGGTGAAGATCGAGTTGTTCAGGAATGACGACAGGCTCGTTGCAGTCGCGCCAAGGGAAACGAACACAATCGTAAATCCGAGGACGAACAGCAAAGTGCGCAAGACGACGCGCTTCGTCGAGACGCTGCCCTCTGCGATTTCCGCCATGTCGTATCCGGACATCAGCGAGATGTATCCCGGAAGCAACGGGAGTACACAAGGTGACAAGAATGAAGCCGCGCCAGCGAGCAGTGCTGCAAAGACTGAAACTTCCACCGTTTGCCTGACGTCGTCGATCCTGCAGAGTCAACGGTAGGGGTTGACAGAATGTTCCCACTCCGTTGGTATGGCGGCATCCCTCGGATGCCACCGGAATGGGAGAACCCCTCGCTAACCTCCGCTCGCATCCCCTCTCTCATGGATAGTTGACATCGTCATGACCGGGTCCGCCTACGGACAACAGACTTCACCCAAGCCGGGTATCCCGCCAGCTGCACGGCGGATCATCTTTCTCACCGCAATCATCGGCTTCGTCGCCGGATACGCGGGCAGTCAGATGCCCCACACGCTCCCCTTTGCACGAACTTCGCTTGCACTGACCGAGGGCCAGATGAGCGCCATGTTCGCTGGTGTACGTGCTGTATCCCTGCTCGGGGTCGTCCTGACGATGATCGCCGATCGTTCCGGAAGACGGAAGCCGCTCCTCGGCGCGTTCGCCCTTGTCTGTCTCGCAAGCGCACTCACCGCGTTCGTTCCATCGCTGGCCGCCTACGCAATCTCCCAGTCGCTGGTACGCATCGGAGTGGTGGCGATTGCGGCCATCTCCATCGTTCTCATTGCCGAGGAGGTCCCTCCGGGTTCACGGGCGTTCGCCCTCGGTTTGTACGGGCTGGCGGGCTCCATGGGCGTCGGCTTCGGACTCGTTCTCCTTCCGATCGCACAGGGAGCGGACAATGCGTGGAGGATCTTGTTCGGAATAGCGTCGTTGGGGCTCCTCGCGTTTCCGATTCTCAATCGCTACCTGCCCGAGTCCCGTGCATTCGTCCCAGCACCGCCTTTCCCATTCCGGAAGGCCCTCGGAATGGGCTTGGGAAAACACTTCTGGCCAATCGCTGGTGTCAGTTTCTTCGTCGCCGCCTTTTCGAGCCCAGCGTTTGACTTCGTGCTCGAGCGCTTGATCAACGGCTTGTCGTGGGACACCGGAGCTGCTCGATTCCTGCTCATCGTGTTCTCGGGTGTTGGAACCGTCGGACTCCTCGTCGGGGGTCGCCTTGCCGACAGGGTTGGTCGGCGACCGACATCTGCTGCTGCACTCGCGCTTGGGCTCATCGGCGGGGTCGGGTTCTATCTCATCGACAGCGGCTGGTTCCTCGCCGCTTCGATCTTCGTGGCCACGTTCGGGGCAACAATGCTTGCCCCCTCCATCGCGTCGCAGCGTGCCGAGCTGTTCCCGACGAGGTTGCGAGCAACCGCGGGAGGATGGATCACAAACATCGGGATTCTGGGCTCGATCACCGGCTTCATCGTGGGGGCCGCCATGATCGACCGCTTCGGTCTCGCCACCACGGTTTCAGCCCTGGGCGCCGGATTGATCATCTCAATTCTGTTGGTGCTCAAGCTACCTGAGACGAAGGGGATGGATCTCGTCCGGAAGAAAGCGGGCCGAGCTGATGCCAACCAGCGAGGGCAACAAACCGGACACCGGTGAGAACCGCCACAGACGCCCACACCCCGACGAGGGTGTCGCCAAAGAGGATCAGCGTGACCACGGTTGCGACCCCCGCCGCAACCATCGACGCAGCCAGGTATCCGAAAGCTGATGCCCCGATTCCGATGCCGTCCCACACATAGACGAGTGCCGTGACGGGCTGCAGCACAATGACAAAGATGTAGACCTGCGACAACAGCGCCCTGACACTCGGTTCAAGATCGAACAGCGCGGGAATGAGAGGGGCAGTCACGGCGAGAATCACCGACAGCCCGATCCCGGTTACCAGTCCAAGGGCGAGAAGGCGGTTTGAGAGCTTGCGCGCCCCAACGATGTCATTGATCCCGAAGTCGGTTCCGACCATTGCCTGGGCAGCTATCGCATAGGAATCAAGCACGAATGCAAGGAAGAGCCAGACTTGCATCGCAACCTGATGCGCAGCCGTCTCATCTGTCCCTATCCGCGACGCTGCGAATGTTGTGGCGGTGACGGCTCCCAGCAACGCCATGGATCGCACGATCATCGGCCAGCCGGCCGAAAGCACCTCTCCAATCGGAAGCGAACCAATCCGACCGCGAAGTGAACCAATCCCGAGGACGGCCTTCTGTGTCCCGAACATCAGGAGCAGGAACCATGCAGCCGCGACTGCCTGGGCGATCACCGTGGCCCAGGCTGCGCCCGCAACGCCGAGGTCCAAACCGAATATCAGGATCGGGTCAAGAATGAGATTGATGACGTTCATACCGATCGCGACATACAACGGCGTCCTTGTGTCCTGGTGGCCGCGATACACACCGTGGCCGACGGTCGCGATCAGCAGGAACGGCAGGGCGAGGAATCTGATCCTCAAGTAGGCAATGGCATCGGCGGCGACATCTGGCTCGGGTCTGAAAAGGTCGGTGATGGCGGGTGCCAACAGCACGAAGATGACGCCAAGCCCGATGCCGAGTCCGACGGCGATCCAAACCGAGCCGGTAGCGATCTGGCCAGCTTTGTCCCGATTGCCCCGTGCAATCTCACCGGCAATCAGCGGTGTGATCGTGACCTGGACAAAGTTGAATACGGAGAACACCGCAGCGAAGACGGCCCCGGCAATTGCGAGTGCTGCCAATGGAGAGGTCCCAAGTCGGCTCACCCAGGCCGTGTCCACGATCGTGACCACGGGATCGATCGCAAGCGTGCCAAGCGCGGGGATGGCAAGCGCCGCAATCACACGATCACGGGGGTTCCTACGGAAGGCTTGCCGGAACTCCCGCCACATCACGACAACGGACGCGGTGTCTTGTTCTCGTATTCGCAGCGATCACGGAGCGGACATTCCCAACAGCGTGGCTTCTTTGCGTCGCATATGTCGCGGCCGAACTGGATGATCTGCATCGAAACGTCCGCCCAGCGTTTCTTCGGATACAGAGCCTTGAGGTCTGCCTCGACCTTCACGGGATCGGTGTTCGCAGTGAGGCCGAGGCGATGCGCCACCCGCTTCACATGTGTATCGACGGCGATGGCGGGAATACCCCATACTTCGGCAAGCACGACGGAAGCGGTCTTCCGTCCCACACCACGGAGTTTGACAAGCTTGTCGAGATCGGCGGGAACTTCGCCGCCATATTTCTCAACAACGTCTCCGGCAAGGGCAATGATGCTCTTCGTCTTCTGGCGGTAGTAGCCAGTCGAGAAGATGATCCTCTCGACGTCCTCGGGGTTTGCCCCGGCAAGATCTTCCGCTGTTGGATAGGCCTCGAAGAGCACAGGCACGACCTTGTTGACGTTCGCATCCGTCGTCTGCGCCGAAAGCACCGTTGCAACAAGCAGCTGCCAAGCATCCGAATAGTCGAGTGCGGTCCCCACGTCCGGATACCGCTTCGCGATGCGGTTGAGAATGACGCTCGCGTTCCGCTTCTGCGCAGTACTCGGATGCTGGATCTCGCTCACTGCGCCACATTATCGGATTCCGGAACCCTCGAATCTTCTGATGTCCAACGTCTGACGTCAGATGTCTGACTTCTGACTTCTGAAGTCGGTACTGTTCCTCCATGATCCCTGACATGGCAACGATCGCCACGCTGCGTCGAGAGTACGCGACGTGCTTCGGGTGTGGTTCCGACAACGAGATCGGGATACAGCTTGATGGGTTCACTGTTGAAGGATCGTTGGTCACGGCACCGTTCGTACCGCGGCCGCAGTTCGCAGGGTTTGCAGGGATCCTCCATGGCGGCGTCCTCGCAACCGTTCTTGATGAGATCTCCGCCTGGTCAGCAATGCTCACGGAAGGCGTGTTCGTCTTCACTGCCACTCTCGATATCCGGTATCAGAAGAAGGCAACGGTCGACGAAGTCTTCACACTCACCGGGAGAGTCATCGAACGTCGCGGCAAGCGTCTCTCGATTGAAGGGAAGGTGCTGTCTGGAACGAGCACCGTCGCCCGGTCAGAAGGCTTGTTCGTCGTTGCCAAGGAAGTGCAGGCATCAGACGCCATCGAAGGCTGATTGCGCCGGTCAATCCATTCTGATCTAGCGAATGGGCTGTCGCTGAGACCGTGAGAGCAGACGCATGCACCCGGCGATCCCGAAACCAAGACTGGCAACGAGCACGGCGAACACCAGGGCGAGTTCAAGCAGTGCAAACAGCGAGGTCTCGCAGGTTCCGAGGCTCGATTCACATAGCCCAAGGCCGGTGCCGCCTGTGATGAGGTCGATCAGGGCGACGGCCGGCACCGCGACCACGACGGCGAGCAACGCAACAAGTGCGCCCATGGCGATGCGGATGGCAACCATGACGCAAGGCTACCGACCGATCACAGATTGCTGACGAACCGCGGCTCGGGTACGGTGCGAGCATCTGCTGAAAGGGCTCTTGGTAGGACCGATGACACCCCATCCCGGATTCCACATCGAGGAGTTCACAACATCTGAACTTGAGACGATCAACCGCTACTTCACGAACGCCGACAAGCCGGTGTTCGGGATCATTGGACTTCCCGAAGTTGTCAAGGGAGCGCTGTTCGCTCGTTACAGCCGATCTCCCAAATCAGTGCGGCGCTTGTTCCTCGACGAGTTTGCGAGTGGCGCGACGATCGGTATCGACGCGGTCGCACAACACAACGACGGGAGTGGTCCGGTCGGTCTTGACCGGGCCGAGGAACTCTACGACCGGGTCTTTACGCAATACGGTGACGACTCCGTAGCCCAACTCGGGGGCGCTCATCTCGCCGTCGAGCAGGCGTCAAACATCCTGACCAAGGTGCTCGAATGGGGGCGACTCGCGTCATACCTTGAGCAGTCGACCCGCTACATCTTCTACGACAAGAAGCTCGGCGGCCGGTTTCGCTACCACACCCCAACCGAACTTGAAGGTGCCGGGATGGTCGAACGCTATCGATCCGAACTTGACGACGCCTTCGCAACATATTCGCGTGTCGTGGGCGAATTGGTTGAGTACTACGAGGCACTCCACCCCAAACAGGACGGGGATTCGGATTTCGTCTGGAAATCCACGATCCGCGCCAAGGCGTGTGATGATGCACGAGGTCTCCTGCCAGCATCAACCACATCCAACGTTGGCATATTCGCCTCCGGTCAGGCGTACGAAGCCTTGCTGTTGCGAATGCAGGCCCATCCCCTCGATGAGGTCCGTTGGTTCGGTGATCAGATGCTCGGTGAGCTGAGGAAGATGATCCCGTCGTTCATGAAACGGGTTGATGTTCCGGATCGTGGAGGTGTCTGGGCACGGTATTTCACCGATGTCGCCGAATCCATGACGCGATTGGCTGCACAACTCGATGTCGATCCACAGCCGTCGCCATCAGTGACCCTTGTCGAGTTCGACCCGGACGGTGAGCGAAAGGTCGCTGCTGCCGCGCTGTATTCATACACCAACCTTCCCGATGCTCAGATCCGCGGGATCGTCTCTGCCATGTCCGGAACCGAGATAGATGCCATCTTTGATGCATACATCGGGACGCGCTCGAACCGCAGGCACAAGCCGGGACGTGGAATGGAGCAGACGTTCTACCGGTTCGATGTGCTTTGCGACTACGGGATCTTCAGAGATCTCCAACGTCACCGCATGTTGACGCTCGAGTGGCAGCAGCTCTCCCCTGACCATGGGTACGTCACACCACCGTCGATCGAAGCAGTCGGTGCGACGGGCGCATGGGATGCCGCAATGGAGAAATCAGCTGCTCTCTACCACGACGTTGCCATGGCGACTTCCCCGGTCGTGGCGCAGTACGTGGTTCCGTTTGCGCAGAACATTCGCTTCGTCATGAACCTCAACGCTCGTGAAGCGTTCCATATGCTTGAGCTCCGAACACAACAGGGTGGACATCCGGACTACCGCAAGGTATGTCAGCAGATGCACACCGCGATTCGCGAAGTCGCAGGGCACCACCGGATCGCGGATGCGATGGTGTTCGTGGACCACAATGAATACGATCTGGCACGCATCGAAACCGAACGGCGGGCAGCCTCGAAGCGCGCAGCCTTCGGTCTGGAGGATCCGACGGTGGATCACGAGTGACGCACACTCGCGGGGGTGTCTATGCCGTCTCAGCCCCCGAGGGGAATACGCAGGACGAGTTCGCCATCTTCGACAGCCCACCCAGCCGAAGCTATGAGTGAGTAGTCGGTGTAGTCCTTTTCCGCTGACTCGATGAAGATCTTGCGGGCCTCACCTTCGAGCGGTGGAATACCACGTTCGCGGACTGCCTCTGCCCTGCGCTCGAATCGCTTGAGGAATTCATCCATGTCGAGTTGTGCCACAGTGCCATCCTTGGGTTGGTCGACGAAAGCGTAGACATGGTTGGGGGCTTCCAGTGGTGGGGCACGACGAACGGTACGCTGAAACGATGCTGTCGACCGACCTCGTATTGGTATCGGGCAAGGGTGGAACCGGGAAATCCGCCGTCACCGCCGCCCTTGCCATCGAGCGAGCCCGAAGGGGCCAGACCGTTCTCGCCATCGGTCTCGGCTCGGGACTGGGCCTGGGCGCCCACTTGCGCGCATCCAACCTCACCTATACACCGAGCGAGGTCCGAGCTGGCTTATGGGCAATGACCATGGTGCGGGCTGCCGCCCTCGATGAGTACCTCAAGACACAGTTGCACGTCCCACATGGTGCACCGACCAAGACGATCACATCGGCGCTCAACGTGCTTGTCGACACGGCACCGGGAGTTCGCGAGATCATCTCAATCGGGAAACCGGTGTTCGAGTTGTGGAAGGGGACGTGGGACGCGGTCATCGTCGACACTCCCTCGCTCGGCCAGTTCCACAGCTACCTGCGTGCCCCGGAGACGATATCCGACCTGGTCCCGACGGGGAATGTCAAACGCCAGGCGTCCGCCGTCGCAGAGGTGCTCAACGATCCATCAACGACGCAGGTCGTCCTCGTCGCAAACCCCGCCGAACTTCCCGTCCTCGAAACACTCGAAGCGCTCAGGACACTTGAGGACGAGAACCTGTGCCCACAACCATCCGTGGTGATGAACCGCGTCGTTCGACCAGCAGGATTCACCCCGGACCA
>QQUL01000352.1 GCA_008501565.1 Armatimonadota bacterium | reverse complement strand
TTGCTGACCGGGTGGAGAGCTCCTCAAGGCTTGCCGGGTCGGCAGGGTGCGGACGGCGCGCTCCTTTGCGCCCTGCATCGATCGCGCGCCGGTGTGCGATGACGAAAAGCCATGAACGAAAACCTGGTTCATCACCATCGAATTGTTGGATGCCAGTCGCTGCAGCCATCCACACCTCGCTGAGCACATCCTCCGGCTCGGCTGCACCTCGAAGACGCGCATAGCCCAGGAGTGAAGGCGAATAGGCTTCCACGAGTATCCGCCAGGCCCAATTGGCTCCCGATTTGGCAGCTCCGAGCAAGCCACTGAATTCGGCGGCAGACCATCGATCCCGGTTTGCGGACTCGATCCGATCGTTCTTGGCCGTCACGGCTGCCGCTCTCCCATGGTTCGTTGATCGGCAGAACGCTACCGGTACCAAAGGAGAACCGCGACGTGTGAGGAACGGCCGATGACCCAAAGGTGAGGTCTGGTTCCGAACTGGCTCACACGAGTTGTCGGTACCTTTGTCCGGTCTGTCTTGACCGGGACTGCGCCATGACCTGGCTAGACCGGTCTGGTGGCTTTCACGACTCATTGCGACGTGGCGGACACTTTTGGTGGTGGATTTGTGTCGAGACTTTAGGCTTGATCCCGGTATCGCCCACAAGTCCTTCCCGCTCCAAGAATCACCGACTATCAAGTGGTTGGACGGGTTCGCCGGTCTGGTGGCTTTCACGACTCATTGCAGGGTGACAGATACGGTTCGAGTTGGATTCGGGTCGAGACTTTAGGTTCGATCCCAGCATGGCCCACGGCCCGAATCCCGTGTGGTTGTTGGCTTTCCTAGCTCGGCCGCTTCCTTGATCCCTGTTGTGGTTACGCCGCGACCACAATGCGACCACGTCAGAGGGGTCTCGGGGAGGGCGCGAGGCGAGTCTTGCCGTACACAATGCTCGATGTGGAGGTGCAAATGCCGAAAATTCGTGGTGGATTGATCGCATCTTCGCGACCGGTTGGGTCACCTGTCGCGAGAGGTTCGATCGTGACGAACGACGGACCCGAGCCTCTCGTCATCGGAGCGATCGGCCGTAGCCGACCAGAGATACTGGCGAAGATGACGCTTCTCCAGCAGCTTGAGCCGGTGATCCAGGAGAGGGATCTGATCGTCGTGAGCTCCTCTCCCTTACCCGGCTGGAGTTCGAATGAGGAACGAGGTGTGTACTGGCGAAGGTTGGACAGTTCGGTTGTTCCATCGTCACGGGATCAGGCTTGGATGGAGTCGGGGTCACCCGGGCTGGCGTGGACGGAAGACGACATCGTTCTTCATAGCGATTTCATAGGGGTCTGGCCCGTCTTTTACACCAGGGAGGAACAAGCTATCTACTTCAGCAATCGGCTCGCACCCGTCGTAGCGGCAACAAGCTCGCCCTCGCTGGACGTGTTGGCTTGGACCTCAATGTTGTCCACCCGGTCGATGCCTCCCGGTCGGTCACCTGTGGCTGAGGTGTCAACCATGAAGCCTGGGCATGCACTCCGATACAGGCGTCGGACCGAGGACACGGACTGGGTTGTCGGTCCGCCACTTGCTGTTGGTGATTCAGCATCGGTTCCCGAGCTCATCGAAGCGATTCAGACCGTTCTGGCAGCGGCTTCACCTATGACGCTTGCCCTCTCCGGAGGGTACGACTCCCGGTTTCTCCTGGCGTGCGGATTGGCAGCGGGTCTTGACATTGAAGCCATTACGGCAGACCCGGACACCGGGTACAGAGTCGATGTCGAGCAGGCTCAGACCGTTGCGGGGGTAGCGGGAGTCGAGTGGGAGGAGGCCTCCGCTGCAACCGAGTGGTTCGACCACTTCGCGATTGGGGTGGACCGGCTCGACTACATGACCAATTTCCACCCATGGTTCATACCGACATGGCGGCGTCTCCACAGGAAGGGACGGAGCGTGGTTTTCGGGTTGGGCGGTGGGATAACGCTGAACGACCATTTGCAGATCACTCCGTTGGAAGATCAACCAACGGTCAAGATGCAGCGTCTCCTTCTCGAGCGCTTCGGGCTATCTCGGCTCTCGTCACCACTGAACTCAGGCATTGCGGCGGGCCTGTGCGACTTGGGAACGGACTTGCACCAGGAACTGGCGAGCATGCTCACCATTACCGGCGACCCTGGAAGTTGGCAGGCCAGGTCGATCCTGGCTCTGCGAACCGCACCTTCGATCGCTGCGATCGGCACGCGCCTCACGGGTCCGGAGGTTCCGGTGTGCCTGCCACATATGACGCCAAGAGTTCTTCGCTGCAGCCTCAGTCCGGGCATCCACTCGAGGCGTGGTGATTCGTTCTACCAGGAGTTGATTGCGGCGACCCATGTCGAACTCGCGGCAATACCCACTGCGCAACGACTCATGGATCCCGCGCTGCAACGGCTGCCACGTCGGCAGACCTCTCATTTCAACATCCGCTCGCTAGCAGATTTGCTGATCGGTGACGAGGTCGCAGCCGGAACGCTGGACCGAGCTCTGATTGACAGGCTTTGCGATCCGGACGGGCTAGCGACTGAATATGACCGATATCAGACCGCATTGCACGGAGCAGCGTGCCTAGCCCTTTTTCGGCGGCGATTCCCGGAGGTCGACTCGACAGCCCTCGGTGAACTGGCGCATCGTCCGCATTTATAGCGGCGGACACATTGGCACATCTGATCCGCAGCACTCTTGTCGCCCTGACTTCAGCAGATAGCCGACGAGGCTGTCGCAACTCCGATCTCGCAGGCCGCATTTCCCAAGGTTGGACACTCCGGGAGTTTCGCCTTCTGTGTTGACTCTCGCTGAGTCTGCTCAACGTTCGACAATCTGTCGGATCAAGGGCCTGATACACCTTGCGGCGTCAAGGAGCCTGAGGACACTGAAAGCCTGGAGTTGAGCATGAAA
>QQUL01000070.1 GCA_008501565.1 Armatimonadota bacterium | reverse complement strand
TGCAATGAGTCGTGAAAGCCACCAGACCGGCGAACCCGTCCAACCACTTGATAGTCGGTGATTCTTGAGGTGGGAAGGGATTGGTGGGCGATACTGGGATCGAACCTAAAGTCTCGACACAAATCCAACTCGAACCGTATCTGTCACCCTGCAATGAGTCGTGAAAGCCACCAGACCGGCGAACCCGTCCAACCACTTGATAGTCGGTGATTCTTGAGGTGGGAAGGGATTGGTGGGCGATACTGGGATCGAACCTAAAGTCTCGACACAAATCCAACTCGAACCGTATCTGTCACCCTGCAATGAGTCGTGAAAGCCACCAGACCGGCGAACCCGTCCAACCACTTGATAGTCGGTGATTCTTGAGGTGGGAAGGGATTGGTGGGCGATACTGGGATCGAACCTAAAGTCTCGACACAAATCCACCACCAAAAGTGTCCGCCCGGTTGCAATGAGTCGTGAAAGCAAAGAGGCCGTGGCTCGGCGAACGTGCTTGCTACCGGTGATTCTTGAGGTGGGAAAAGATTGGTGGGCGATACTGGGATCGAACCAGTGACCTCTGCAGTGTGAAGGTTTCTGACGGCCGTTTCGCGTACCTGCAGAAATGGCACGAATCGGCGATAGACCTTGCGCGGCAAGGGTTCACCACCCTCATCGTTTCGCGTCAGTTTTCAGTGGTTTTCAACATCATGTGGTCGCGTTGTGGTCGCGGGCGCTGGGGCGAAGCGGAGAGGTCCTTGTAGCGGATCCTTGGGCTGCTCTCGGCTGTAGGACGATTCTCTTCTCTTCGATCCGACGACTGTTGGAGGGAGCTCGACCGAGTCGCTTGGTCGTTCGTCGTCTGTCTGGGTGTTGCACTCTGGGGAGGGGCGCGGCTACGGTGCTGGAATCGGATAGCGGTTGACTGAAGTTGGGGGTGGTCGTGGGGTTCGGTCGTTTGGGAATGCTCGGCATCGTCGCCGCGCTCGTCATTTCTTTCGTTGCTTTCCCTCCAACGGTCGCTGAGGCGGTAGATCCCGGAGCGTTGGATATCACCGATTTCGCGGTGCTGGGTGTCGACGGGGTGTATCTCAAGCAGAACGCTTCCATCGTGTCGGGTGATGTTGGGGCAGTCAATGCCACGAGCGGTCCGTACCTTGCCGGTTCACAGGAAACAACTATTGGGGTCGGAGCCACCGTACCGGGCACGTCGCGGGTAATCGGCGACTCTGTGAAACTCAAACAGGGCTCCACGGTTGGAGACGTCTACACAAACGACCTGTCTGGCGACGGCGCTGTTAGCGGTTCGGTGATTACCCCCGTTTCGTTCCCGTTGGATGTGACACTCCCAGCGGTACCCATTGCACAGCCTGGTTCCACCGACTTCGATGTGGCCCAGGGCGACAGCCTCGTGTTGGATACCGGGTCATATGGATTGTTGAAGGCCCGCAATGACGCATCGGTGACACTGACGGGCGGCACATATGAGTTCTCGGAGTGGGATCTCGGTGACCGGGTCACAGTCGACGTGCTTGCTCCGTCACAGATCGTTGTCGCCGGGAGGGTCGATACCGGCACCAACAGTGCCGTCACCCCCGGCGTGGGTGTTGAACCGTTCGAATTGGAGTTGACCGTGCTGGGTCAGAACGGAAACTCAGGGAATGTCGGTGCAACCCCAAAGGCTGCCAAGTTCGGAATCGGGTCCACAGTGTCAGCCACAGTGTGGGCACCGAACGGCACACTCTGGCTTCGGCAAAACGCACAAGGCTTGGGCCAATTCATGGGCCGGTGGGTCACGGTCGGGATCGGAGCCGCCGTTGAACGGTCAGCCGATGAAGGCCCGAACCCGCCACTTTCCGTTGAATTGCTGACCCCCACCTTGGGCACAACGGTGTTCCATCTCGAGACGGTTCAAGCAAGAGTCTCGGGAGAGCAGATTCTCAACGTGGAGCTTCGCGTTGACGGTGTCGCTATCGGTGTGTTGGCTGACCCGGATGGAGATGCGACGTACACGGCCGAATGGGACACCCGAGCGTACAGTGACGGCACCGTCTCCCTGGAAGCTGCCGCGGTTGATTGGGCTGGCAACTTGGGTGTGTCGGATTCCGTGGCGGTGACGGTCGGGAACGAGTCTGCAGGAATCGCTGATCGCATCAGCTCCGACTACGCCAGGGATCTGATCACAGTTGACGAGTATGCGACATACGGCATGCAATCGCTGATGAATGCTGACGATCTTCCCGAGCGGTACTTTTCGAGTTTCTTGGTTAGCGAATCTGGCGAACGGGCGGATGGCACCCAAGCGGCATTGACGTTCCTCAAGGATTGGAACCAGATGTCAACCGAGGTCCGCCAAGGAGTGATCGAACTGGGAACGCTGGATGGCCCGGTCATCGGCGAGTTCACGCCTGACGAACCGGTTGCGGCGCCGGCACAACAAGCGGCGGCGACGACGGGCTTCACATCGGCAGATTTCCCTGACTGTTTGGAGAAGACCGAATCCTATGTGATCCGAACGATCGGGTTCCCCGCGCCCGTGTTACCGAAGGCGTTTGAGTGCCGAACTGTATTCGACCACGCAACTGTCTATTGGAACGTGAATTCAGGCACATTCTGGGACGTTGTCCAGATCGTCCCACCCATTGTGGTACCGCTTCGAAAAGACTCCTTGGCTGACTTCAGCGACAACGACAACTCAGGTGCCGGCAATCTTGTACCCGACTACATCGATCGGATCGGGAACCAGACGGACATTGCGTGGGAGGTATATGACGACATGGGGTATTCACAGCCCGAGTCGATGAACGTGTACGTCTCCGAACTCGACTACACCAATGACGCCCCGGGTGGGTTTGTTCTTCCCGGTCCGCTGGTGCAGTTCGACAACGACAGTGCCACGACCGAGTACCTGCCACGCCACGAGCTATTCCATG
>QQUL01000233.1 GCA_008501565.1 Armatimonadota bacterium | reverse complement strand
TCGAACCATTGCTCGTGCGTGCGGTGTGTCACTTGACGATGACCAGCTCCAACAAATGCTTGGATTTCGGGATTTCCTCCGATCTGAGGGGATCGCGTCCGGGGGAATCGGTCCGAACGAGGCCGATCGGCTTATTGATAGGCATCTTGGGGACTCTCTTGCGTACCTGCTGGGTACCAACGAAACGCTGGGCCAGCTCCTGGACGTGGGATCCGGAGTCGGTTTGCCCGGTGTTCCGCTGGCGATCGCCCGACCGGACGCCTCCGTGGTCCTGCTGGACCGATCCCAAAAAAGATCCGACCTAGTCCGGCGTGCTGTTCAAATGTTGGGACTCAGAAACGTAGAGGTCCGCAACGCCCAGATTGCCAGCATCGTCGAGCGCTGGGACACCGTCACCTTTCGAGCGTCCCTTCCTCTTCTGGACGCCGCCCAGGTAGCCAAGAGGTTGCTGAAACGCAGTGGCGTTGCCGTGTTCGGGCTGTCGCGAGGGCCGGAGATTCCCGAGGTTCCTGATCCACCCAACGGTGTCGACTTTGCTGTATCCTCTGAACTCAATGGAGTACTTGACTCCCCGTTCTGGCTGCTTAGGATGACCATCACATGAACCAATCCACCAACTCCTTCGCCGCGGATGACCAGCGTGGCTGACAGGCCAGTTTCGACCGGCAAGGTCGTCGCGATCGCAAACCAAAAAGGCGGAGTCGGTAAGTCGACGACAGCCATCAACCTGGGTGCAGGCCTTGCGCTGCAAGGGGAAAGGGTCCTTGTCATCGACCTCGATCCCCAGGGAAACACCAGCTCTGGACTGGGAATCGATCGATCCTCCATAGAGCTGTCCACCTACGAACTGCTCGTTGACGACGATGTGTCAATCACCGACATTCTCGAGCCCACGTCCGTGAAGGGTCTTCACGTCGTCCCCGCAACCATCGAGCTCGCCGGTGCTGAGATCGAACTCGTTTCATTGTTTTCTCGGGAGCAACGCCTCAAGAACGGGCTCGCTGAGGTCCTTGATGATTACGACTTCATCCTCATCGACTGTCCGCCGTCCCTGGGCCTTCTCACCATCAATGGACTGACAGCAGCAGATGAGGTGCTCATTCCGATTCAATGTGAGTACTACGCACTCGAAGGGGTCAGCCAACTCACGCGGAACATTGCGTTGGTCAAACAGAACATCAACCCTGAGCTTGAGGTTGAAGGTGTTCTCCTCACGATGTTCGACGGCAGGACCACCCTCGCATCCGACGTGGCAAGCCAGGTTCGCGAGCACTTTGCCGACACGACATACAAGACAGTGATCCCCCGAACGGTGCGATTGAGCGAGGCGCCTTCGTACGGGGAGCCGATCGAGGCCTACGACCCGATGTCTCGTGGCGCAATTGCATATCGGGAGTTGGCCCGAGAGTTCAGGAGAAGACATGGCCGCACGTAAGGGCGGACTGGGGCGCGGACTTGACGCCCTTATCCCGCAAGTTCATCCGATGGGCGGATTCGCTGACATCCCGATCAAGGATATTGATCCGAATCCAAAGCAACCGCGTACCGAATTCGATCAGTCAGGGATCGATTCTCTGGCTGATTCGATCTCGGCCGTTGGGCTTCTCCAACCGGTCGTGGTGCGAGCCGAAAGCGATCGGTATGTACTCGTGGCCGGCGAGCGAAGACTGAGGGCCGCCAAGCAGGCTGGTCTTGCGACGATTCCAGCAGTCATCCGCGATACGACCGACGATGAGGCGAACCTGACCGAAGCCCTTGTTGAGAACCTCCAACGTGAGGATCTTTCCCCACTTGAAGAGGCAGCGGCCTTCAACCAATTACTGGAAGATTATGGGATGACCCATGAACAGGTAGCCCAACAGGTCGGTCGGAGCCGCAGCGCTGTCACCAACACGGTGCGACTCCTGCAATTGCCCGCCCCGATCCAGGCGATGCTTGCTTCAGGTTCGCTGTCGGCCGGGCATGCGAGAGCCCTTCTGGGTTCTGAGGATGAGGCATACGCCGTTCACATAGCGCAACGAGCAGCAGCGGAAGGCTGGACGGTGCGAAGGGTCGAGGAGGCCATTCGGCTTCGTGGGACGCAGGCGCAGGGCGGGGGAGGACTGTCCGCCAAGGCCGTCCGTCCGGCTGCGATCATCGAGCTTGAGGACAAGCTCCAGGAGAAGCTCGGCACCAAGGTCAAGATCGACTACCGGGGAAAGGGAGGGCGTATCACGATTCGGTACGCATCCTCGGATGACCTCGAGCGAATATATCGGCATCTGTTCGGCGAGTGAAACAGAAATCAGACGTCAGACGTCTGATTTCCCTAGTCCTCAGACCGACGCGTTGTTTCATAGAGGCCGGCGACGGCGTTTGCGGCAACTCTCCCCGCTCTCCGGTTCAGCGATCGCAGGGCGATGACGACAGCGGGTGCTCTCGTTTCCTTGAGGATCGGCATGGTCCGTCCATATGCCCTGATACCGAGCCGATCCCCGATGTGTTCAGCAATCGCCATCCCTGCCTCTGATCGGCTGTGTTCGGAGCTGAAGTAGTAGATGCCCTCTTCGATATCGTCCGGAACGAAGAACCCGACGACAAGATCTACGTTTGACTTGTTCGCCTTCTGAGATCGTAGCCGAGGGGGCGGACTCGTATCGATTGACCTGCTCAACAGCGGGAGACCTCCCAAAATCTGGATGGCCTGGGCCGCCTCCATGGCTGCCACCCATGTGATATTCGCCTCGTCTGGGGTGCGACATTCCGGGTCAAGGTAGATGAGCTGACCGGCGATGGTCGGAGGTAGGGTGTCAAGCCATTGACGCTCACGTACCGCCTCCCGACCCTCCTTTTGCGTCGCGAAATCCACCAGTTTCAGTTCCTCGGCAACAGCGACGCCGGCGATGCCGTCTTCTGCCATGTGCCGATTGTGCTG
>QQUL01000007.1 GCA_008501565.1 Armatimonadota bacterium | reverse complement strand
CATTTGATACCCACCGGTCGCTCCGATGCTTTGGGACATGAATCAGGGAAAGGAGCGGATCCGCCGGACCGCTCAGACCGGGATGATACGGACGGGCACGGTGAACCCATCGTCGAACGACTGGCCCAGGTCGCGAAATGCCGCGGTGGGTCGCGAATGTGTCCGCTATCACGCGATTTTCGCTGCTATGTCGCGAAAGAACGTGCTGCAGACCCCTTGCATGCGCCCGTCGCGTTGAGTTTCCTGAACATGGGAATGGAGACTGGGCGTGAGGAAATGCGGGAGCGTCCATGGATCCGTATAGCCATCCGGATCTCGCACAGATCGGTCGAACGCTGAGGTCTCGCCTCGACGAGACCCTTGATGCGGAGCAGGAGGCTGCTCGCTCGGCCGCCCTGAGACGCATGTCCCTCCGCGACCGGCTGATTCTGTCCGAGGACCGCCGAGAACGAGTTGTTGTGTCCGCAGTCGATGGACACACCTACAACGGAACGGTTCGCTCGGTCGGACTCGACCACGTGGTCCTTGAGGACGGATCGTCGGCAAGATGGCTAGCGATCACTCACATTGTTGCGATGGAGGCGCGCTGATGGCAGTGAGTGTGCATCTCAACGAGCTGTCGATCCCATGGCTCGATCGCAAGCGGATCCTCGGACTCGTGCTCGCCACCATCGCCGGACTCCTCGTTTTGATACTCACACAGCCGGACCCCCAAGTGGGCGTCTTGGTCGCGGCAAACGATCTGGTTCCGGGGCGTGCGCTGACACAAGGCGATGTGGCGGTGAGGTATGTCGCATCATCTGAGGGTCTGGTCGAAGGCACCAGTGTCGGGGAACTCTCGGAGTGGTCCCTGCGCACGCCGATCAACGCCGGGGAGCCGCTGCTCCCATCCAATCTGCAGCCTCCCGAACTATTGGCGCATCCGAACGTGATCGCTCTGTCACTCGACCAGTCCCATGCGGTGCTTGGGCGGCTCATAGCTGGTGACCGAGTCGACATCTACCGAACATCGACCCAAGGACTGGATGCTGCCTCGGTCACCGAACTCGTGGCGAGTGGCGTCTACGTGGTGGAGTCTCGCCCGGCTGGCGAGGGTGTGAACGCGGATCGAGTGGACCTGCTACTCGCTGTAGACGAGGATCTCGCACTCCTGCTGGCAGGCGCAACGCGTGACGGCGGGATCGACCTGGTCAGGATCGCCCCATGACGGTGCGCGTCGCCACGGTGCTGTCCGCCCGTGAATGGGAACCGAGCCTTGTCGCCCATGCGAGAGACACCGCATCGATCCGCGTTGTCCTCAGAGCCTTCCAACCTCGCGACATCGAAACGCATGCCTCCGAGATCGACGTCATCGTTGCCGGTGCGGAGGTGGCATGGGTAACACCTCACCAGATCACAACCTGGACCCGACTCGGGTGCAGTGTGATCGGTATCCACCCACCTGGTGACGGCCCATCGGCATCTCTTCTCGAACTCGGCGGCGCCACCGAAGTACTTCCCGACAACGTGGACATTGCGGCGTTGGTGCAAGCGATCCGATTCGTTGCTCCTTCAGCGGCGACATCGCTGCCGGGAAAGCGTGGACAGGTGATTGCCATCGTTGGGGCCCGAGGAGCCCCCGGTTGTACTGAGGTCGCGTGCTCGGTTGCCATGACTCATTCCCACGATTCCAAGACGGTGCTGGTCGACGCGGACCTGTCAGCGCCATCGCTGGCGGTCCGGCTCGGAGTTGCACCCAGACCCGACATCACCGATGCCGCAGACATGGTTCGTTCCGAAGGGACCTTCGACCGGTCGTGTGTCCGAGCAGTGGGCCGGATGGACGTCATCACGGGGTCACACCGAACCGGGGAGCCACCGGTACGTGCGCAAATGCTCGCTGGCTTGGTCGAGGCGGCAGCGTCAACCTATGAAATCGTCGTCCTTGATGTGGGATCAAACCCACTGTCAGACACACTTCTTGATGCGATTGACAGCGTCGTTCTCGTTGTCGAAGCATCGCCGGTGGGAATCGTTCGCGCAGCTCGAACAACCAGCGACTGGTTTGGACCCACTCCCCAAATCGTTGTCAACAAGGCGCGGGCGCACAATCGAAATGAGACCGTTGTGGCCGTTCGCCGATGGACGGGACTCGACCCAATAGCTGTGATCACCGATCGTCCCAAAGTCCGGCGCAACGCGGCGACGGGAAGACTCCCAGATCGATCCTTCGTGAAATCGCTCGCAAAGATCGGAACAGCGCCATGACCACGCAAGAAGCACCCGATCGGTTTGGTTTCCTGACCGACATGCTGGACGATCCGCTCATAGAAGAGATCATCGTCATAGGTGGGATGCGTACGTTCGTCGTTCGCAACGGGGTGAAGGAGCTTGCGAACATTGTTGTCGATGCCAACACCGTTCGCCGTGTCGCCGATCAACTGCTTGTCGGAACCGGACGCAGGGTCGATCAGTCGAGTCCGATCGTGTCTGCACAACTTGACAACGGCAGCCGCGTGCACATCACAGGGCCGCCGGTAACCCACCCCGACAGGATGAACATCCAGATCCGCAAGTTCGTTGTGACCGCTGCAACTCTCGACGATCTCACTGCCCGAGATGCCTTTCCCGATCACGTCGCCAGGATGCTTCGCGATGCGATTCGATCCGACACGACAATTCTCGTCGCGGGGGCACCCGGTGCTGGAAAGACCACGCTGGTCAACTGTTTGCTTCGTGAGGTTCAGCCCGATCGTCGGGTGGTCACATGCGAGGAAGTGTTCGAGATAGACGTTCCCCTCCCTGACATGACCCAGATGCAGACTCGGGATGCGCGGCTGGACGGGGGCTCGGTGATTTCTCTCCGCGATCTTGTGCGAGAAGCCCTCCGCCAGCGTCCGGATCCGATCGTCGTTGGCGACGTGCGACGCCCAGAAGC
>QQUL01000250.1 GCA_008501565.1 Armatimonadota bacterium | reverse complement strand
TGGACACCTCGTTGATGTCGATCCCGATCAATGGGAGTGCGGCCGCGTTGGCGTAGCTACGGAACTCCTCGACCGTCGGGTGGTGCTCGATGTGTTGGTAGCGATCAGTCACCATCGCACCGCGACGGTTCCAGCGTCGTTTTCCGACGATGTGTACGGTGTGGGCGCCGAACGCGTTTGCGTTTCGTACGACCGTTCCGATGTTGAAGTCATGCTGCCAGTTCTCGATGCCAACATGGAAGGCGTGGCGTTTCGTGTCGAGATCAGCGACGATTGCTTCTCGCGTCCAGTACCGATACTCATCAATGACGTTCCGGGTATCGCCACTGGCGAGCAGTTCCGGGTCGAGGCGGGGGTCGTCAGGCCACGGTTCGGGGTGCGGTCCGACCCCGACAACGCGGGCGTCGTCAGTCATAATTGCCGAGCTTGATGCCTGACATCTCCTCAAGCGCCTTGACAAGGGCGTGGTTGCCCTCACTTCCGAGATCCCGATTCTGCAATGCGCGATAGAGCTGGAACACCAGTGCTGTACCGGGAAGCGGAACGCCAAGTTCGTCCGCGGCTTCCAGAACAAGCCTGAGGTCCTTCTGCTGAAGATCGATCGTGAAGCCCGGGCGCCAGTCGCGTTTGATCATCTGAGGCCCCCGATTCGACAGCATCCACGAACCTGCAGCACCTCCCTCGACAGCGGCAAGCGTTGCTTCGAGGTCGAGACCCCCGGCCTCAGCCAGCAAGAGGGCTTCCGACACGGCGAGCTGATTGCCAACGACAAGGACCTGGTTCACGGCCTTCACGAGTTGCCCCGCTCCTTGAGGGCCGACATGCGTGATCGTGGTACCAACGGCATCGAGGTACTCCCGCGCACGCTCGATGTCTGACGCGTCACCGCCGATCATGATGCTCAGGGTGCCCTTCACCGCCCCCTCGGCGCCACCGCTGATGGGGGCATCAAGCCAGGATCCACCCAACTCGTTGATTCTCCCGGCGAATACCTTGGTTGCCGCAGGAGAGATGGTGGAGTGGTCGATGATGAGAGAACCGGAGCGGACACCCTCGGTAACTCCTTCCGGACCGAACACCACGGCCTCGACATCGTCTGTGTCGGACACGCAGATCATCACGATCTCGTTCGAGCGCGCGACGTCGGCGGGACTTTCGGCACGGCGGGCACCAGCTTCCACGACCTCGTCCGCTCGCGAGGCCGTCCGATTCCAGACCGTGACATCGTGCCCGGCGTCGATCAGATTCTTCGCCATGGAGCGACCCATGATGCCAAGACCTATGAACCCGATGGCACCCATGTGTCCTCCTCCGTCCTCGTGGCAGTTGCTCTCTTCACGAGCATTACTGCCGGGATCATCGACAAGATAGACGTGACAAGGGCAACCCTGTTCGGAAGATGTGGATACACCGCGTAGATCAGGCCGGCTGTAGCGGTACTCACGATGATTGCCAACGATGAAACCGATTGCACCACACCGAGAAGGCCCCCTCGCTTTGAATCATCAACGGACTTCGTGGCAATCGACTGAATCGGCGGAAGCACCAGTCCGCCGCCCATGGCAAAAAACACACCACCGGCAATGGCAAGAATCGGGGAGACGGTTACCGCATAGATCGCAAGACCGATGCTCCGAACGACAATGCCCACGACAACACTGACTTCCTCGCCCACCCACCTCAAGACGTTGGGCAGGATCGCCGTCTGGGTGATGATTTGGGAAAGGCCGACGAATCCAAGGAGGAGGCCGACGCCCAACTCGGGATTCGTGTCGAACAGCACGTCTTCGCCGAAGAGCGCGAATGTAGCGATGATGAGCCCGAGTGCGAATTGGACAAGGAATACGACGGTCGCCGAAAGGGTCAGGGCTCGAATCCTGAGAGCATCTCGGATCGGCAACTTGACTGCACTGGCGCGTATGGCTTCACGCTCGCTCTGCGTCATCGACTCATCGAGGGTGAAAACCGTGAGAAGAACGACGACCGCAGCCGCAGCCGCGGCTACGAAGTATGGAACCTGTGGCCCAAGACCAACCAGGAGTCCGCCAACGGCTGGTCCGACGAAGAAGCCGAGCCCGAACATGGCTGAGATCAATCCAAGCGCCTGGGCTCGCTTCTCTCGAGGGGTGATATCCGTGACATACGCCTGGGCAACCACGATGTTTCCGCCAGTAAGGCCGTCGAAGATCCGTGAGGCGAACAAGACCCAGGGTGCCCACGCAATCCCGAAGCCGATGAACGCAATCACCGTGCCGATCTGCGAGACAATGAGAACGGGGACTCGTCCAACGTGGTCGCTCCACCGCCCCAGAATCGGACCACCGACGAATTGGGCGGCATAGAACGCCGCGACGAGCAATGTCACCGTGGTCGCAGACATCGAGAACTCGTTCTTCGCATACAGGGGAAGAATCGGCAGGATCATGCCAGCGCCGACCATCTGGACGAACACGATCAGGAGGATCGTGACGAGTCTCTTGTCGAGCAGGTTGAGCTTCATGGGTATCACGTGGGGGGGGTCGGAGGCTACTCAAGCCACTCCCGGTACATGGCAACCCGCGTAGTCGCCCGGTGTCTCAGTACGAGAAGTCGTTGACGACCGCTACTCCGGTGCCGGGGAAATGGTCCATTGCCATGAGGTGCACAACCCCCTCCGACAGGGAAAGATGCGAGGTGACGAGCCTGTCTGGTTCCAATCGGCCGTCCGAGATCATCGCGAGCATGTCCGGATATCGGTGTGCTTGCATGCCGTGTGATCCATACAGCTCGATCTCGAGTGCATGAAGGCGCCACATGGGAATCGAAGGGGAAACATCGCCACCGATCATCAAACCAACCTGTATGTGCCTTCCGCGGGTACGAAGCGACCGGATCGAGTCGAGCGCCGTCCGGGTGGAACCGAGTGCATCTATGCTGACGTCGCA
>QQUL01000355.1 GCA_008501565.1 Armatimonadota bacterium | reverse complement strand
CAACCTCTACGCGCTGTACAAGCACCGCAAGGGTGACAAGCCGAAGGATGAGGAGGGTGAGTTCAGAGCGGGGCGAGCCTGGTGGCTCATCACAGTGGGAGTCGTCATCTCCTTGTGGGGAGGAATAAGCCTGCTCGCATGAGATGACGCAGCATGCTGGATTGGATCGTCTCCATCCGCAGCGACTCCGTATGGGCCTCGTTTCTCACCGTTCTCTCAGACCCACTACGTCGGACACGTGATACCTTGATGGGGAACACAACACGGCAATCTTGCGAAATTCGCAGACCAGGAGTTGCTGCACATCATGAAAAAGTTCCTCATCACAGCCGCAGTCGCAGGAGTCATGCTCGTTGGGGCGATCGCATTTGTCTCGGTGACGAGTGACGACGTCGCCACAGCACAGCCAGCACCCGCTGCCGACAGCTTCCCCGACATCAGCGATGACACAACGATCGGTTCCCTTGTCGATTCCGCCCTCGACAGACTCCAAGACCTCGGAGTGCTCACTCCCGAAGCGGTCGACAAGATCGTTGGCGCAATCGATGAAGCAAATCTTGACCTCGACGACATGACCGTCAGTGATGTCAAGGAGCTCATCGCAGGCTTCGACTGGGATTCAATCGACTGGAACTCGCTCGAGGACAGATTCCACGACGAGATCAAGGAACTCGACCTTGAGAATTTTGAATTGCCGGAAGGCTGGGAAATGCCCGAGGGTTTCGACGAGAAATGGTTTGACCAGGACTGGTTCAAGGACTTCTCGTTCGACACGTTCGAGTTCCCGGAAGATTTCAATCATGACGGGTTCGTCTTCGAGCTCCCCGAAGATTTCAATCCGGAAGAGTTCTCCTTTGGCGGAAGCTTTTTCAAGGACATTGATCCTCAGGAGCTCATGGAGGCTTTCGAGAACGGAACAATCGACGAGCTCTTCGATTTCGACCTCGACGGTCTCACCGATGGCTTCGAATGGTTCGATTCATGGCTCGACGATGCAACGGCCTCATTTGGGAACGCCGCTGCTGCGTAGGCAATCCCGCTATTCGGCGAGGGACAGGTCGTACCCGTACTTGGCGTCAAGACCCAGCTGTTTGGCCACCCGCAGGCCCACCTGCAGTCGTTCCTTGTCGATGAACTGAAGGGGTCTCCGCATCGGACCCGCCGGCATGCCAACCGCCGCGAGGAAAGACTTGACCGGCACCGGATTGACCCGCGAATAGACGTATTCCAGCATCGGTAGATTCTCGAGATAGAGATCTCGGAACTCATCGGCCGATGTGGGGCTCGTCCATGGCCGCGACAGCAACGCCATTTCGGCCGGAAGGATGTTGCCCGTCATGTTGGCCAAACCGTGGCCACCGAGCGCCATCGTGGGAACGACCAAGCCGAGATTCGGATTGCAGCAACACATCAGCGAGATTCCGGTGTCGGCACGCGCCATCTGCGCCACCTGCCCGACCCGCTCCGTTGACTCCTTCAAGACCTTGATCCTCGGATGGGCAGCCAGTCGGATCAGTTCTTCGGTTCGAAGATCCGTCCGCACTCTCGGTGGATTGTTGTAGATGCCGAGCGGAATCTCGGATGCATCTGCGACATCGAGAAAGAACTGAAGAATCTCAGCCCTCGACGCCGTGATGTACGCCGGTGCAGCGAGAATCGCGCCGTCGGCCCCCTGGCTCGCTGCCTGGGCAACATAGGCAATGGATGCTTCGGTCGTCGCACCGGTACAGCCGTACCACAGCTCGACATCCTTCGGACGGAACGCCATCGTCCGTTCCACAATCGAGTGCCGCTCCGCTTCCGTCAACATTGAGACTTCACCGCTGGAACCCATGATGAGAAGAGCCGAGGCACCGTGTTCGCTTTGGAAGTCGATCAGCGAACGAAAGCCTTCGAAGTCAATCGAATAGTCCTCGTTCATCGGCGTTATCAGGGCCACGAACGATCCTGTGAGCGGCGTGTCAGTCATCGAACCCTCCTCAGGGACGTCATCGGCAGCGATCTCGAACATCGTATACATTATCCACGGTTGGCAATCGCGAGAACCGGATGGAGATCACGAGCGACTCGTGGGCTCGGCGACTTCCGCTGGCGACCTCCGGGGCACGAACAGGACGATGGTGAGAGCAAGGGTTCCCACACCGAGTGCTGGCACCAGTCCGATCGCTTCAGCGGCAACGCCCATGATCCACGCAGATACCCCTGCGACGATCATCTGGGCTGCACGGAAGACACCGAGGAGACCCCCGAGATCACCGAAGCGCTCGACCGCGACAACATTGGCCATCGGGAACATCGCTCCCGCCAGTGAGGCAAGAATCACCGAGGCGACCGCACCGATGGAGACGATCGGTGACAGAATCCATATGAGCCCGATCACGACCATCGTAAGCCCCACAACGCGAGCCGATGCTTTCGCCCCGAGACGATCGATCATCCATCCCGCAACCGCCTTCATGGGCACGGAAACAACTCGTCCGGTGAACAGCACGAGTGCTGCGGCCGATGCGGTCATTGACCATTGGTCAACGGCAAACGTGGGGATGTAGGCCACAAGTCCGAACTGGGCCAAGGCGGCGACACCACCGACGAGCACGGGAGAACCAAGCAGACCCACGGCAGCCCGTAGCTGCTCCCGTTTGATCGGTTCGGCATCCGGTAGATGAACCCTGGTGAAGGCGAGCGCAACGATGCCAGCGAGAAGTGCGGATCCGACGTACACCGCCCGCCAGGAGGAGGTACCGAACATGGCAATGGCGCCAGCGGCAATCGCAAGACCCAACGAGTAAGCGATCCCGTACCGCCCCATCGCCCTACCCCGTCGCCCGGGTTTGGCCAACGCACCAACCGAGAAGACACCCGCTGCGAAGAACAGACCCGCGGCAAAGCCAATGACTGCTTGGGCCCCCAGGCACATCCACTCCGTGCCAG
>QQUL01000030.1 GCA_008501565.1 Armatimonadota bacterium | reverse complement strand
TGGGCCACAACACGTTCGGTTGTCTTGAGATCCGTGTTCCTGCCGTTGCCGCTCATCCCGGCACCTCGGCCATCTGCTGCGACTCGACGATCTCCACGTAGGTCTGGCACGATTCAAGCAGTTCGCTGTGTGTCCCGATTCCGACAACGGCGCCGTCGTCGAGCACGACGATCTGGTCTGCGTTCTTGATCGTCGAGATCCGTTGGGCCACGATGATGACCGTCGACTCCGTGGTCACCGCAGCGAGAGCGGAACGAAGCCGTGCATCGGTACCGAGATCGAGCGCAGAGAATGAGTCGTCGAACAGATAGATCTCGGGAGACCGGATGAGTGCACGTGCGATGGAAAGGCGCTGTCGCTGTCCACCCGAAACATTCGTTCCACCCTGTGCGATCGGCGCGTCGAGCCCTTCGGGCATTTCCTCGACGAAGTCTCGTGCCTGGGCAATCTCGAGGGCCCGCCACATCTCGGCTTCGGTGGCGTCTGGCTTGCCGTACCGCAGGTTCGATGCCACCGTTCCTGTGAACAGATATGGGTTCTGGGGGACCAACCCGATGCGACTCCAAAGGAAATCAGGATCAAGTTCTCGGACGTTGACACCATTGACAAGCACTGTCCCCGAGGTTGCGTCGAATAGGCGCGGTATCAGACTCACCAGGGTTGTCTTGCCTGCCCCGGTGGATCCGATGATTGCGGTTGTTTGGCCGGCTCGTGCGGTGAGGTTGATGTCGCGAAGGACCGGGTCACTTGCCCCGGGATAGGTGAACTCGACATCGACGAACCGGACCTCACCATGTCGATTCACGTCGGTGATCCCGGTTTCGGGAGGTACGACGGACGAGTCGGTGTGGAGTATCTCACCGATGCGGTCGGCGGATACGGCTGCCCTGGGGACCATGACCAAGGTGAAGGTCGCCATCATGATCGACATCAGGATCTGCACGAGGTAGGTGAGGTATGCCGTGAGTGCACCGATCTCCATCGATCCGGTATCGATGCGATGCCCTCCGAACCAAAGAACGGCGACACTTGCAAGGTTGAGGATGAGCATGACGATCGGGAACATCGCTGCCATCCAACGCCCGACCGTGAGGGAGACATCGGTGAGTTCTTGGTTGGCGCGTTCGAATCTCTTGGTCTCGTACGGTTCGCGTACGAAGGCACGGAGCACGCGGATCCCCGCCAGCTGCTCACGCAACACCCGGTTGATGGTGTCAATGCGAATCTGCATGAGGCGGTACGCAGGGATCATGCGGGAGATGACGAGGGCAAGCGATCCTGCGAGAAGTGGAACTGCAACCGCCACAAGCCATGAAAGGCCCACATCTTCACGCAGTGCCATGACGATGCCCCCGACCATCATGATGGGTGCCATCACCATGAGGGTGAACGTCATCATGGCGAGCATCTGCACCTGTTGAACATCGTTCGTGTTGCGGGTGATCAGCGACGGAGCGCCGAAGTAGGACATCTCACGAGCCGAGAAGGAAGCGACCTTTCGAAAGATCGAACTCCTCAGATCGCGGCCGAATGCCATCGCTGTTTTTGCCCCGAAGTACACGGCAGAGATCGACGCCACAACTTGGAACGCAGACACGGCAAGCATGATGGATCCGATGCGCACGATGTAGTCGGTGTCACCGGTCACGACACCCTTGTCGATGATGTCGGCATTGAGGCTCGGAAGTAGAAGCGATGCCACCGTCGCTACGAACTGGAGGGCGACGATGATGGTGATCCAGCGCTTGTACGGCGCAAGGTACTTTCTGAGCAGTCGAATCAGCATCGGATGTCCTACGAGTCCGTCTTGGTTGTGACAGGTCGGTTGGTGATGCCGGACATCAGGATTGTCACGGCTTCTTCGACGGTGAGGCGTTGGTCCGGTGGGAGCATCGGATGGCGGATCGCAAAGATGAGACCCCGGAACGCGGCTGCGGCACGGACCGGTTCGATGGAGAGTTCCTCCCTGTGTGTGTCCAAGAGTTCTGTGAGGGTCTCGGTGACTGCCGCCTCTGTCTGTGCGACAAAGTGTCTGGCGTGGCTTCCATCGTGATGGCTGTGTTCGGGAAGGGAGCGGAGCGCGTCAAAGAGCGCCATCACACGTTCGATACGATCCGCCAGGATTGTTGCAGCGTCCTGAAGCTGGAGCTGGAGGGTCTGGGTGCGATCGATGTTGCCAACAGCCGCTTGTACCGCCGCCGGATCGAGCGACGCTCGCACCGCGGCAATGATCAACGAGTGCTTGTCCGGAAAGACCGAGTAGATCGTTCCTTCGGCTACTCCGGCCGCCCGTGCCATTTCCGACGTTGTCACCGATGCCCCCCGCTCAACGATCAGTGGCGTGACGGCATCAAGAATCGCCTGCTGGCGATCCTCGGGGGACATGGGTTTCGCACGAGTCTGTTTGACCACAACCAATCAAGCATACCACTGAGTGAGCACTCACTCAGCGGGCCTTCGGTCCCAGCGTTGGGGGGCCTGCGTCGTCTCTGAAAATGTCACTTGCAGGATCCCTCGGCGTCGTATCTACTGCTCCACATGGTCAGGTCTGAAAAGTCTCGTCGCCCTCTGTCGCGCCTTGAAAAGGCGGCAGTCATCCTCCAGGTTGCGGTCGCTGGGACCTTTGGGATCGTTGGTCTTGTCCAGTCCGATGACCCCGACTGGGGTGGACTCCTGCGCTTCCTGGTCCTGATGATGACGGCGTTGTGGTTTGCGGGAATCGTTGGATCGGTGTTTCTCGCATTGGTTTTCGAGAAGACCGCCATCCGCCTGGCAATACTTCTCGTGGTCCCACTCGCTGCCTTCGCCGTGATGATCGGACTCGCCTACGTCTGACGTCAGACGTCAGCCGACTGACGTCCGACGTCAGAATGCGGTGATAGCCTCACACGATGCACCGAGCCCGACCAACCGCGACCGCAACCGGGTTCGCCCGT
>QQUL01000356.1 GCA_008501565.1 Armatimonadota bacterium | reverse complement strand
CCCCTCCCGGACGTTGCGCGACATGGGAGCGGTCAGCCATTGCTCGACCAAACCGATGGTTGTCTGTCCGGTATCGACGGGTGGCATTGCCCCGGTTGGAACGGACCAACCATCCTCGGGTTCGTATCCAGCCATCACCCCATAGGCAAGATCGAGGTCTGCGATGTTCGTCGCAATCGGTCCGACCGTGTCGAGTGAGGGAACGAGGGGGTAGACGCCGGACAGGGGCACTCGACCATGGGTGACCTTGAGTCCGAACACGCCGCACAGGGCTGCGGGAACGCGAACTGATCCGCCTGTGTCGGTTCCCACTGCCACGGGGACGATTCCCGCGGCTACCGCGGCCCCGGATCCCCCCGATGATCCGCCCGGCGACGTTGCGGTGTCCCACGGGTTACGGACAGGACCGAACCACGGGTTCTCCGACGTGAAGCCGAACGCAAACTCGTGAAGACCGGTTCTTCCGATGATGACGGCTCCGGCAGCACCGAGCCGACGCACGACCGTGGCTGAATGCTCCGAGACCTGCGCGGGAAAACTCGCTCCTCTTGAGTTCGGAAGTCCTGCCTGGTCGATGAGGTCTTTGAGGGCGACGGGGACGCCAGCAAGAGGACCGGGGTCCTTTCCCTGGTCAATGAGCCGGTCAATCCCTTCGGCTCGTGTCATCGCACCAGAACGGTCGATCAGCGTGAAAGCGTTGAGATCACCGTGCGTGTCGAGTGCAGTCTCCGTGGCCGAGGAGACGACGTCAACGGCTCTGAGTCTGCCGGTGCGAACCTGTGCGGCGATGGTGAGAGCATCCACTGTTTGCACGATATCGGGTAGAGCAATCCTGCGCGGACGGCTACGACCAGTTCACCGTTCGGTTGTCGGGAAAGATCGCGATCCACATCTTTGATGCGGGAAGCACGATGTCGTTCCCGGAAGCGTCCGAGAGTTCAAAGGGAACGTCGTTGCGGTCTCGTTGCCACGTTCCCTCGATCACGCCCCCGTCGCGGAACACGATGGCGGTCCCCGAACCGACGGTGTCGGTGGCCGGCACCGAGGAACCCTTGCCCGATGGGGACGCCGTATAGCGTCTCCCGACCAGCACCACGATCATCGGTGTCGTGACGATGCCGTCCTCGCCGTCCTCGGTGACCCACTTGTGGGGAACGCTGCCGTTGAAGCGTTCGTACGTTTCGCCATTCCACACCCATCTGACATCAGGGTGGTCTGACCAGTCGAGTTCGATGTTCGTGGCTGTCCCCGATGTTGGTGTCGGGTCACCGAACGAGAACACGTTCCCGGGGCTCTCGTCGGACCATCCTCTTCCGTCTGCGTAATCACGGATCAGGTAGGTGCTGGAGTACAGGTTGTGGGGGGCGCTGCGATGGTGCTCGCGCCACGTCGTCGTGCCGTTGTCGTAGACCATCTTGAGGCCTTCAGCCTTGAAGATGTCCTGCACCCAGGGCTGAGCACCTGAGATCTGGAATGGTGCATCGAGGGGCTTCACGACGCCGACATCCGTTGGCCTCCCGGACCGAACTGGTCCGACGTAGTCGAGATCGGACTGGTGGAAGACCGCGGCGAATCGAGTCAGTCCGCCCTCCACCAGGATTTCGTAGACAAGATCGGCATCCATCAATCCCGACTGGGGTCGAGCGTTGGAGTGATTGTCGATCTTGATGACCACAGCCCTTCGCTGGACAGAGGATTCATCCGCTTCGAGCCCATTGACGGTGTCCGCAATGTTCGGAGCCGGAGTCGCTGTGGTCGTTGGCGCCGGAACCGTTGTTGTGGGGCTTGTGGTCGTGGTGACAAGAGTTGTCAACGGTGTCAGTGTCGTGGTGGTCGGTTCCGTTGTAGCGGCGCCCTGGCTGCATGCAGCAACGATGAGGGCAGTACAAACCAGAACGGCACCAATGGGTGTGATTCGTCGCATGCAGCAAGGTTAGGACCGCCCCCCGCTACGGCGTGTTCAATCACGCATCCGGATTCGGCTGGCGGTGCGAACTAGGGCAACGAGCCCAGGCGACGTGTTGGCCAATACCTTGCGATGGCCTGCCAGCCAACGGCATTGACCGGGATGGGGCCGATCGTCCGGCCGTCTGACCGCGATTCGCTTCGGTTGTCTCCGAGTACCCATACGTGGCGGTCCGGAACGAACCATGATCCTTCCGTGGGTGTGATTCCACTCGCCCATCGATCGGCGAGTAGTGCACCGTTGATGACGACCCTTCCCGATTCGATCGAGACCGTCTCACCGCCGATACCGACCACGCGCTTGATGAGGTTCAGGCCCGTGTCGGCAGGGTCCTCGAACACGACGATGTCCCCACGATCGAGATCCCCGACACGCCGACGTGCGACGATCCAATCGCCCGACTTGAGAGCAGGCGCCATTGACGATTCCTTGATCTCGAACCGTCTGAGCATTCCTCGCAACGCGGCAGCGGTAACGACACTCGCACCAACCAGCCCCGCGACTTTTCCACGCTTCCGCATACAGCCTTCCTTGTGACACACGTTACCGAAGTGACGCCGTCGTTCATGGTTACTCCGACCGGTAATGTTGGACGAGACCCCAAGCACGGAGGTACGTGTGCAGTTCATCGAGAGAATCCTTCGCCCAAAGCATGAGGCCCATGCCCACTGTGACCTGTTCTGTGGCGTGTATGACCCTGCCCAGGCAATGATCGAAGCCAAGTCCTGTCTCAAGGCAGCCGAGAAATATCACGGCTCAGACGACGAAGTGTTTCGCGCCCGATGCATTGCCATCAAGGAAGAGCGGGCGGAACTTGTCAAGCATCACCTCATGGTGTTGTGGGCAGACTTCTTCAAGCCGCACCATGTCGAACAGTTCCCAGGGCTCCATGACCTGTTCTGGCGTGCAATCAAGGCTGCGGGGGATGCCAAGAAGTCGATGGATCCAGCCGTATCCCAGGGCATGATCGACCTGAT
>QQUL01000315.1 GCA_008501565.1 Armatimonadota bacterium | reverse complement strand
GATTGTCAATCCGCCCCAGTCGACGATCCTGGCAACCGGGAGCGTCTCAAGGGACCTGGTTGTTGATGATGCAGGTGCCATCAGAATCCGAGACCGAATGCCTGCAACCGTCACGGCAGATCACCGGAGCCTCGACGGGGTCGCCGTCGCTCGCTTTCTGACGTCGATCTCCGAGTTTCTCGAGAGCGACGAACTGAGCAAAGAAGGGTCAACGTGAAGAATCCACCATATGGGCGCAGTTCAGAAACCAAATCGACTGATTGCCGGTGCCGTCGGCCGGGACGGACGGCCGTCAGCGAGCTGATCGCCACGCTACCCTACGTCATCGAGCGCATTGGCCCGGGACTCCGTGTCAGCCGAGCCCCTCACAAGCGCGACGAGCTAGTAGGTCCGTACATGAGATGTTGGAGAACGCCGTGAATAAGAAGAGCCCGTTTAGGCTTGATACGAAGCGAAGCCTTGCCGAGCAGGTGTCCGATCGCATCACAAGACTGATTGTGGATGGACATCTTGTCGCCGGTGACCGGCTTCCGCCGGAAAAGGAACTCGCTGACCAGATGGGTGTGTCCCGTACGGCTCTGAGAGAGGGGATGCGGACCCTTGAGGCCAAAGGTCTTCTCCAGATTCAACCGGGGATTGGAACGATTGTGCGCACCGTTGGTCCGCACCAGCTTGTCGAGCCCCTCTCCCTGTACGTGGAAGTCAGTGACGGCGCTGTCAGTGCTGAGGAGTTCTTCGCGGTCCGAGCCATCCTTGAGACAGAAGTTGCTTCCTTGGCGGCCGCGAGCCGTAGCGATGCAGATCTCGACACTCTCCGTGGGTTCATGGTTGACATGGAGAGAAGCGTCGATGACGTGAACGCCTTCGCCGCCAGCGACGCTAGCTTTCACGAGGCCCTGGCCAAGATGACGAGAAATCCGCTCTTGAGTCTGCTGGTTGGGACGCTCAGGGTGCTCCTTGAGGAGCATATCCGTGACGTTGTGGGCCACATCGATCCCGTTGTGGATGTGATCCCGTATCACGTCGACATCCTCGATGCGGTCGAGGCAGGGGACCCGGAACTTGCTCGGAAAGCGATGGAAAGGCACCTCGCGAAAGTGGTGGAGAACTACTACTCCACTGTTTCACCGAAGCGAAAATGAAAGGTACACCATGATTTTTGCCACAGGACTGGGGGTTCCGGAGGCACCGGTGCTCATGCCAGATGGCGGTTGGCTCGTCGTCGAAATGGCCCCTGACCGTGGTTGTGTCACCCGCGTTGGGAGTGGCGGAGAAATCCAGGAGGTTCTGGCACGAACGGGACGTCCGAACGGTCTTGCGGTTGATGCTGGCGGCAACATCTGGATAGCTGAGTCGAAGGAACCATCGCTTCTCAAGTTGTCAGCGGACGGAGTAGTCGAGACGTTCCTCACGACTTGTAACGGTGATCCGTTCCTTTTCCCAAACGATCTGGCGTTCGGACCAGACGGCGCGTTGTTCCTAACGGACTCAGGAATCCTGTTTGATGACTTTGCACCAGGTGGTGCAGTCCGTCCCGATTGGAACGACGTTGCGGTCGATGGTCGCGTCTACCGAATCGACGTGGAATCGAAAGAGATCACACACGTCGATGCCGGAATTCGGTTCACAAACGGCGTAGCCATCGGCTGTGACGGCATGCTCTACGCGAATGAGACACTCACGGGGAACATCTTCCGATACTCCCTCGATGGGGATCATGTCGGGCCCAGAGAGCTGTTTGGAAACGTGCTGATTCCAGCCGACGATGGATCAATACGCGGACCCGACGGCATGAAGTTCGCTGCAAATGGTGACCTGTACGTGACCGTATTCGGACAAGGGGATGTCACCGTGCTCGAGACCGATGGACAGGTCGTGAATCGAATCCCCACAGAGGGGAGCTTTCCCACCAATCTCGCGTTCGGGCCGGCCGGCTCACAGAAGATATACGTGACCGAAGATGAGGTTGGAACAATCGAAGTCTTCGAGGTTGGTGTCGATGGTGCTGCCCTCTACGACGGAACACCGCTCGGATAGCACAGACAACAAGGGAGGAATGCGATGATCCGCCATTGTGCGTTCTTTCGGTTTCAACCCGACATTACGGAGGAGCAGATCGATCAACTCTTGGGGGGGTTCGTTGCTCTGCAGGATCAGATCGGTGGCATTCTTGATATCACCGTTGGTCGCAATGTGAGCCCCGGGGGACTGGGTCGCGGTTTCGATCACGGAATTGTGATGGACCTCGTGAACGCGGCCGCGGTCGAAGCGTACCTGGAGCATCCGCTCCATCTCGCACACGCTGAGACGGTCGTTTCCAAACTGGAGGGCGGCCTAGCCGGTGCACTCGTTTTCGACTTCGAGCGAACACAGGTCGACCGGCACGACTGACCCGTTCCCTCGCGATGGATGGGTGGAAGGTCGCGTCATGCGGTGAGAACAGCGCCATTGCTCGCTGATCCCACGGTTCGGCTGTATCTGCCCATGACTCCACCGGTGTAGCGCGGTTCGGGCGGTGACCAATCCGCCAGGCGCCTTTCGATCTCGTCAGCACTGAGATCGACATCGATAGTTCTGGCCTCTGCATCAATGGTGATGATGTCGCCGTCTTTGATCAGAGCGATCGGCCCTCCCGAGACGGCCTCGGGGCACACGTGCCCAATCATCATGCCTCGTGTGGCTCCCGAGAACCGGCCGTCAGTAACGAGGGCGACGGTTTCGCCCAGTCCCTCGCCGATGATCGCAGCGGTCACCTGGAGCATCTCTCGCATCCCTGGTCCTCCGGCGGGTCCTTCGTACCTCACGACCACGACATCTCCGGGTTCTATTCGCCTCGCCTTGATGGCGGCGTATGCCTGTTCCTCCGAGTCGAATACAACGGCCGAACCGACATGGCTGGTTCGGTCGTTCCGTGCAAGCTTCACGACGCCCCCTTCGGGAGCG
>QQUL01000066.1 GCA_008501565.1 Armatimonadota bacterium | reverse complement strand
GTCGATGCGCAGAACTCACTCTTGGGTGCACTGACCGCCAACCAACGTCAGGAGTCAGCCAAGATCCTTGAGTGCCTGATGGTGAGCCTCGGTGACACTGGGGCGGGGTCCTGACGAGCCCTCAGTTCTCCGGCCCCGTATTCTCCGTAATCCGTAATCCGTAATCCGTAATCGCAATCAATGGAGTAGCAATGTCGCACGAACGCACCTTTGTGATGGTCAAACCCGACGGAGTCGCCCGCGGGCTCGTGGGCGAGGTCGTTGGCCGTCTCGAACGCAAGGGCTTGAAGCTCGTCAACATGCGCATGCTGACGATTGACGCCGAGCTCGCGGGCCGTCACTACGCCGAGCACACGGACAAACCGTTCTTTCCGGAGCTGGTTGCATTCATCACTTCCGGCCCCGTTGTCGCCATGGAATGGCACGGAGACAATGCCGTGGCGGTTGCGCGGAACCTGATGGGCGTCACCAACCCGGCCGAGGCAGCTCCCGGCACGATCCGAGGGGACTTTGGTCTCGTCATCACAGAGAACATCGTGCATGGATCTGATTCGGTCGACAGCGCGGAGCGTGAACTCGGCATCTACTTCGGCTAGGACAGCACGAGCCAGAGCGAAGTCTTTCGGGCTGATTAATGGTTCGATGGGTACACTCCGACGCAACAACTTGGAAGTCACATGAATAGCCTCCTCTCATTCGCCGGCCGCGACATGGCGGTCGACCTCGGGACCGCCAATACGCTCGTATTCGTGCGCGGCCAGGGCATCGTTCTCAACGAGCCATCCGTGGTCGCCATGAACACCCGCGACAACCGTCCTCTCGAGGTTGGCATGGCCGCAAAGAGGATGATTGGCAGGACACCATCGTATATCCAGGCCATTCGGCCACTCAGGGACGGTGTCATCGCCGATTTCGATGTCACCGAGAAGATGCTCCGCTACTTCATCGACAAGGTCCACACCGGGCGTTTTGCAGCGCGTCCACGCATTGTCATCTGCGTCCCGTCAGGGATCACGGCTGTTGAACGTCGGGCCGTTGAAGAAGCTGCCTATCACGCAGGTGCACGACGGGCGTACACCATTGAGGAGCCGATGGCGGCGGCCATCGGAGTTGGTCTTCCTGTGCACGAACCGACAGGTTCGATGGTTGTCGACATCGGTGGTGGGACCACTGAGGTTGCCGTGATCTCACTCGGCGGCATCGTCGTGTCGAAGTCGTCCCGCATCGGTGGGGATGAACTTGATGAGGCGATCATCCAGTGGGTCAAGAAGGAATACAGCCTCATGCTCGGGGAACGAACATCCGAGCAGATCAAGATGGCGATCGGGTCCGCGTGGCCGTATCCGGATGAGCCAGCCGCCGAAGTTCGTGGCCGCGATCTCATCACCGGCCTGCCCAAGACCATCGTCCTTTCGAGCGCAGAGGTACGCGAGTCGATTGAGGAACCCGTTCAAGCTGTGGTCGACGCAGTCAAGTACACCCTCGACAAGACACCTCCCGAGTTGGCAGCAGACATCATGGAACGTGGCATCGTCCTCACGGGTGGCGGCGCATATCTGAAGGGTCTCGACGTGAGACTCGCCCATGAAACCGGAATGCCGATAGTGACGGCGGACCGTCCCCTCCACAGCGTGGTGCTTGGATCCGGGGCGTGTCTAGAGGAGTTCGACGTGCTTCATGCCGTGCTCCAGTCGTCTGGCCGCGCCTAGGTGGGCGTGCGCTTCCGCTGATGCTCCCCACATCGGGCAACCGATTGAATCGGGCGACGATTCTGTTCGTCTCGCTGATCGCGCTCGGTTTCATCATTGCAACCTTCGATGTGCGCAACGACGGCGACAGCATCGCGAATGTCATGCGAGAGGGGACGCAATCGATTTTCGAACCACTGCAGAAGGGCGTCGATTGGGTTGCGAGTCCGGTCATCGGTTTTGTCGATGGTGTTTCGAATCTCGCGGGTCTGCGTGACGAAAACGAGCGTCTGCAAGGTCGTGTCAACGAACTGGAGGCGCAGGTTCTCGAAACCGGAGCTCTCGAAGAGCGAGTTCGGCAACTTGAGGCGATCGCAGGGGTGGACGCGCCGCTGGAGCTTCCGACGGTAACCGCAAAGGTCTACTCATCCGGTCCGTCAGCCTTTGACAATGCCCGTTTCATTGACAAGGGAGCGAACGACGGGATCGTGGTTGGCCAGGCAGTGATCGACGAGAACGGTCTCGTCGGACGCGTCGACTTGGTGTCTGCCAACGATGCCCGCATCCGTCTCATCATCGACCCCCTTGTCTCGGCGGGTGTCCGTGTTCAGTCAACCAACGAGACCGGTGTTGTTTCCGGCCGAGGCGACGGCCCGTTGCGCCTGGAGATGTTCCGCGCAACGCTCCCCGTGTCGGAGGGTGACCTTGTTGTCACCGATGGCAGCCGATTCCCCCCGGGGCTTGTCGTGGGCCGCATCGTTGCCGATGCCGCCGCCGAAGTCGGGTTCGTACTTCGCACCGAGGTTGAGCCGGCGGCGAACCTGTCCCAGGTCGACTATGTGAAGGTGATCATCGGCTGGACGGCGCTCGATGCTGATCTCCAGGACGGGGTCATTGACACGTCGGTTTCGACCACGACCACCCTCCCTCCGGGAACCACGATTCCATCCCAGACAACGGTGCCGTCCAACACGACGGTTCCGGGAACGGGGGGCTGATGAGTAGAGCCCGCGTCGCCATCGCCCTGCTTGCGATCATCGCTTCCCTTGTGATCCAAACGACCGTGTTTGGTGCCTCCGGCATCGAGCCGTTGGGTGTTGCTCCCGCGTTCGTCACCCTCGTCGTCATCGCCATTGGCCCGTATGTGGAGACGGAGTATCACCTGTTGTTGGGGTTCACCGCAGGCATGCTCGCCGACCTCATGGGAAGCGGCACGCTCGGCCTGTGGGCCATGACCCTGACAATCGTCGCCTACGCGTCAGCGCGAGTCCGTGCCCGATTCAACGAAGGCATCGTCTTGTCCGGCGTGCTCATCTTTTCGCTGACACTCCTCGGCCAGGTGGTGTTCGTCGTCATCGGGACACTGTTCGGCCAGAACCTTCTCAGCGATGACTCACTGGCAGCCAAGATCATCTTGCCGGCGGTATGGAATCTCGTACTGGCAGTCCCGGTTCTGTGGGGGCTGTCGGAGTTGTTCAAGCGTCGCGAGCGGGGGTGGGCGACATGACAAGCGGTGTTCGCACGTCGATTCTGGGTCTCGTCTTCGCTGCGCTGCTCGGTGTGCTGGTGCTTCGACTCTGGACGATGCAGGTAACGGATGCCGAGGCCTACGAGACACGTGCGCTCCACAACCAGGTCAGAATCGTCCCCACACCGGCGCCCCGTGGGGACATCTTCGATGCCAACATGGTCAAGCTTGCGGGGACTCGATCTGCGCTGGCTGCCGTTGTCGACCTGGCACTCGTCGAGAACGGTGAACTTGAAATGCTCTCCAGGAATCTCGCAGCCTTCCTCGACGAGGACTCGGCTTCGATTCTTGATGACCTCGAGAATGCCAGGGGTCCACAGGTGACGGTCGCGCGGGATCTGACCGAGTATCAGGCGACGTTCCTTGCCGAACACCGTGAAACATTTCCCGGTGTCAATATTGTTCCTCAACCGATCAGGGTGTATCCGCTAGGAGAGGTGGGCGCCCACGTACTCGGCTACATCGGCCGACCGACCGCAGAAGATCTCGAGCGTGAGAACGTCAACGGAAACACGAACGTGGGAAAGGCCGGCGTCGAGGCGTTCTACGACGAACAACTCCTCGGAACCGAAGGACTCGTGCAATACCAGGTTGACGCCGAGCGAAAGGTGCTTTCCCTCGCGGCGGAAGAAGCTCCGACGGCCGGGGGGAGCCTTGTGCTCACCATCGACATCGAGGCACAGGCTCAGCTTCAGCAGTCTCTCAAAGATGGTCTTTTGCTCGCTCGGAGTGACGAGATGGAGCAACGTGCCAGCGAACTCGCCAAACAGTCCATTGCCGAACGTCTTGTGGAAGCCCAGATCGAGGCCGAGGAGCAGGCAAGGCAGGATGCGATTGCGGATGCATCAACGGCCGAGGAATCCTCAGCGACTGACCCCGGGGTGGATGACGACGATGTCGTGCTCGACCCCGAACCCGTCAAGGTGGACCCGGCCACGGTTCTTGCTTCGCTGTACCCGGGGCTACCCATCGACAGCAACGGCGTGTGCGTCCCTGTCCAGCGAGTGACCGTTCCCCTCGGTGGCGACGCATCCCTTTCGGGAGTCGACCCCAGATTCATCCGCCTCGATTCCATCGCCGACACGGACGGAACCCTCTTCGCAACGTTCACGATCGGGCAGGAGAAGTTCACGGTCAAGGACAACCAGTCCTTTGCATCGACGCTGCAGGTTCTGGAAGTGCAGGAGGACAAGGTCATTCTGTACCACCTGGACAAATGGTGTCCTGTGAGGGCCGTTGGCACGGTTCTGGATCCGACCGACGGATCGGTCATCGCCATGGCCTCGTACCCGTCGTATGACCCGACGGCGTTTGTTGACGGCCTCAGCGATGACCAGTGGGCCGAGCTTTCGACCGTTTCGGCGTTCCAGAACTTCGCGGTGCAGGGCCTGTACGCACCGGCGTCAACCTTCAAGACGGTTCCGTACGTCCTTGCGATGGAGGAGAACTATTACCCGATGGACCGCGGGCTTGGCGACAAGCAGCTCGTCGACGATGAGCAGGAGGGCCTGCCCTCGGTTCCTCTCACCAGTGACACCGACGAGTACAACTGTTCAGGGGAGTTCAAGTTCGAGCTCAACGATGGCACGACTCAGACGAAGCGGGACTGGCTGTCGCGAGGCCACGGAGGGCTCGATCTTCACGGGGCACTCGTGGAATCGTGCGACCTCTACTTCTGGGACATTGCCCTCCGCCTTTGGGAGGAGCGCAAGGACGACTCGGGACTCGACAAGGAGAACCTCCTCCAGAAGTACGCGAGGGACTTCGGATTCGGAACCGCATCGGGGATCGACCTTCCCTTTGAGCGCGACGGGCTCGTACCGGACCGTGCGTGGTTCCAGGCAGAGCAGAGCGCCGATTCACCACGTGTGCGCCCTGATGGGCCATGGGTGGGTGGAGACCTCATGGATATCGCCGTCGGTCAGGGAGCCATGCTGACGACCCCGCTCCAGATGGCGAACGGCTACGCGGCCATGGTCAACGGAGGGACCCTGTTCGAGCCCCGCGTCGTGTCACACATCGTGGACTCGGAGGGGAACACGATCGAGACACTTCCGACGACGATCGTGCGAGAGATCGACATCAGCCCGCGAACGGTGCAATGGCTCCGCGCCGATCTCCAGCGTGTCGTGAACGACCTCGGGTCCGCCGACAAGTACGGAGGGACAGGCAAATCTGCCTTCTATGACAGTCGGGGCACCAACATCTTCGGTGAGGGGGTCGAGACGATCGGCGGGAAGACCGGTACTGGCGAGGTCATCAAGTCGCCCGGCTCCGAGGCATTCCGTGAGGTCGACAACGCGTGGTTCATTGGCGTGGCGCCGATCAACAACCCGGAGTTCGTGGTTTCAATCGTGGTTGAGCGCGGTGGATCAGGCGGGCGCGTCGCTGCACCGATCGCACGTCAAGTCTTGCAGTACCTCATGAACGGTCCCGAGGGTGTTACGGAACTCCGTGCGGGATTGGACGCAGACTGATGGCCATCGACTACCGCGACACGAAGCCGATCTCGTTCATGCACCGTGAGGCACCGCTCAAGCCTGACCTGATCCTGGTTCTTACCTACATCGTCATCACCGCCTTCGGTCTGCTGATGATCTATTCGGCCACCGCTCCGGGTCTTGAGAGCCGCGGTCTCGATCCGACGGGTGAGCTCAAGGAGCAGGCGATCTTTGTCGTGATCGGGTTCATCGTGTTCGGCATCGTCTCGTGGATGGACCTCACCGAGATCCGAGGCTTCACCACGCCCATCTACTTCGTGTCGGTCCTGCTGCTCGTTCTTGTGTTTCTCGTCGGAGAGAGTGGACGCGGAGACGTCGCTGTGCGCTGGATCGATATCGGTTTCCTGCGATTTCAACCGTCGGAAGTGGCCAAGGTTGCGGTGATTCTGGCGCTTGCCTCGCTCCTTGCCGCGGTCGAACCACCGCTGCGTTGGATCACGATTGCCAAATCGCTGCTCATCGTCGGTCTACCCGCGGGTTTGATCTTCCTCCAACCAGACCTCGGAACGATGTTGGTGTTCGCTTTTGTCCTCATTGCCATGTTGTTCGTCGGCGGAGCCACGGCGCGCCAGCTTGCATTTCTTGCCGTGGCCACGATCATCGCAACGGTCGGTGTCTTCCAGCTGAACCTCATCAGGGACTATCAGATAAATCGACTCACGGCATTTGTCGATCCCGGTGCGCACGAATTGACGTTGTCGTACAACCAGATCCAGTCCGAGATCGCGATCGGATCGGGAGGCATGTTCGGGAAGGGCCTGTTTGAGGGCAGCCAAACCAATCTCCAGTTCGTCCCGGTGCAGTCCTCGGACTTCATTTTCACTGCGGTCGGTGAGCAGTTCGGATTCGTCGGCTCGGCGGTAGTGATCGCGCTCATCGGCATCATGCTGTGGCGCCTCTTGATGATTGCCCAAAGGGCAAGAAACCGATTCGGATACCTCGTGACGATGGGCGTCGCAGCGATGCTTGCGTTCCACGTCTTCATCAACATCGGCATGACGGTCCGCATCATGCCGGTCACGGGTCTCCCGCTCCCGTTCATGTCGTCGGGTGGTACGTTCTTCGTCGTGATGAGCGCTGCCCTCGGTCTCGCCCACTCGTCGTGGATCAGGCGACCCCCGGCCCCCGGCGAGGGGCCGACCACATAGGGAGCTTTCAGCTTTCGGCTTTCAGCTCCGGTAGTCTCGCCGTCATGGAACGACGTGCGGATCAGGGGTGGATCGAAGTCATAGCCGGACCGATGTTTTCGGGCAAGAGCGAAGAACTGATTCGCAGGGTGACCCGCTATCACCTTGCCCGGGTTCCGACACAGACCTTCAAACCCGCCCTTGATGTGCGCTATGCGGTGGGGGAGGTCGTGAGCCACTCGCGGTTGAGTACCGGGGCAACACCGGTGCAGGACTCTGAGCAGCTCCTCAAGTCGGTCGATGATCGGACGGTTGTCATCGGCGTTGACGAGGGGCAGTTCTTCGATGGTGGTCTCGTGGAGGTCGCCGAGATGCTCGCCGGAGCGGGCAAGAACCTGATCGTTGCCGGCCTCGACCTCGACTATCTCGGGCGCCCGTTCGAGCCGATCCCCTCACTGATGCTGAGAGCGGAGTACGTCACGAAGGCCCTTGCGGTATGTCACAAGTGCGGTGGACCGGGTCTTTTCACACAGCGTGTTGTGCAGTCAGATGAACTTGTCGTACTCGGCGCCCAGGACGCGTACGAGGCTCGCTGCCGGCGATGCTTTGATCCCCAAGAAGCCGAGCAGCAGAAACTGAACATCGACTAGCTTTCCGCCGCTGACTTCTGACTTCTGACGTCTGACTTCTGACTTCTGACATCTGACGTCTGACTTCTGACATCTGCCTCATCAAAGACCCAGACTTGACGGCTCTCCTTGCTAGCCTGTGGTGCACACGCCACATTACGTGGCCGTAAGTTTTCCTATCCAGGACGGGCAATGACCGTCGTCCCACCGCTAGAGGCACAACGCACACGCGATCTGCTGTCTCGCATCAAGACAAGACTCATGATTTCTCTCAGTGAGTTGACTGCAGGTGCCCCGATGTTCCGATCGACGTTTCGTCGATCACACGCTTGGAACGCATCCATATGCGATATGAGCCCTCATTGGAAGAGTCCCGGATTGGATGAGACACAGGACCGCCCACATCGGTGGTCAAAGGAGTTGATCCATGGGAATCTTCAAGAAGAAGGCCCCCCGCGTCGTTCGCAAGAGCGAGGGCGGTGTAGAACAAGCAATCAAGACGGTGAACGGACAAGAGTTCACCATCCGTCGGCCCGCCAAGACGCAGAAAGCTAAGGCTGGAACCGCTACCAAGAAGCGTTCCACCAATCAGAACCGCACAAAGCGGCAGCCGGCACGTCGTGGCAGGAGTCAGTCGCCCTCGACCCGTCGTCGACCACCGATCGAGATTGTTGAACCGCCGGAGACCGCTCGCAAGCAGATGCTTGTGCGCAAGAGTCCCCATCAAACGCAGATCGTTGTTCTCGAAGGTCCCGTGCTTGTCGAACACTACGTCGCAAGCACCGACCGCCAGTCCCTCGTCGGCAACGTGTATGTCGGCAAGGTTCGCAACGTGCTCCCCGGGATGGAAGCTGCATTCATCGACTTTGGTGAAGGCAAGAACGGCGTTCTCTACGCCGGAGATGTCAACTACGCCGAACAAGATCTCGGCGGCAAGCCCAAGCGCATCGAGAATGCACTCAAGCAGGGCGACAGCGTCTTGGTGCAGGTCGTCAAGGACGCGATGGGCCACAAAGGTGCACGACTGACGAACCAGATCAGCCTCGCCGGCAGATATCTGGTGCTTGCCCCCAACGAGGACGTCCGGGGAATCTCACGACGACTCAGCGACGACGAACGCAGGCGTCTCCGTGAGATCGTCGGTGATCTCCGTCCCAAGGGAACAGGCATCATCGTCCGCACGGCAGCCGAAGGTGCGAGCCGTGAGGACGTCAAGGGTGACATCGATCGGCTCAAGGCCATCTGGGACAAGATCGACGTCGACCGCAAGACAGCGGATGCCCCCGCTCTCATCTATGAAGAGCCACCTCTCGTCATCCGGGTCATCCGTGAGCACTTCACCCGCGACTTCAAGCGTCTGTTGATTGATGATCCACAGACGTACCAGCAGGTGTTGGAGTATCTCGAGGGAACCGAGGCGGACCTCGTTGAGAGGGTCACGCTCTACAAGGACGAGCTTGCGCTCTTCGAGCGCTATCACGTCGAGGATCAGCTCCGCAAGGCGCTTGATCGCAAGGTTTGGCTGCCGTCGGGTGGTCACCTCGTGATCGACCGAACGGAGGCGTTGACCGTGATCGACGTCAACACAGGAAGGTTCGTGGGAAAGAACAACCTCGAAGAAACTGTGTTTGAGAACAATCTCGAGTCAGCGGAAGAGATTGCGCGACAGCTCAGGCTCCGCGACATCGGTGGCATCATCGTGATCGATTTCATCGACATGGAAGACACCAAGAGCCAGGAAGCGGTCCTTCTCCGCCTCCGCGAACACTTGGCAAAGGACAAGACCCGGACCCAGGTATTCGATGTTTCCCACCTCGGACTTGTCGAGATGACTCGTAAGAACGTGTCAGCCGGTCTTCTCGAGTCGTTCTCCGAGACCTGCGAGCATTGCAGTGGACGGGGTGTCCTGCTGCATGAAGAGGCCGCAGCGACGGGTATTCCAGCTCACGACGCCGGCTTCCGCGAAGCTTCCGACTGACGCATGTCGGATTCTGCATGCCCGATCGGAGCGCCGAAAGCTGGAAGTCGTAAGCTCAGGCGTTCGGTACAATCTACGAACGGTTCATCACCGGACCTCACCTCATAGAAACCAACAGGGAATATGTACGCGATCATCCGCGCTGGCGGCAAGCAAGCAAAGGTCCACGAGGGCGATGTGCTCGATGTGGAGCGCATCAAGGACGCCGAGAAGGTGTCCTATACGCCGCTGCTCATTGTGAAGGACGACGGCAAGGTCATTTCTGACCGCGACATTCTCGGCAAGTCCTCCGTGACGGCCGAGATCGTCGGTGCCTCCGCTGGCCCGAAGGTCGACATTTTCAAATACAAGAACAAGACGGGCTACCGCCGCCGACAGGGCCATCGTCAGAAGTACACCACGATCAAGGTCACCAAGATCAAGACTGCCGGTGCATCCAAGAAGAAGGCGACAAAGGCCGAAAAGCCAAAAGTCACCGAAGATGCCGACGCACCCAAGGTGGAGGCGTAAATGTCAAAAACCAAAGCTTCCGGTTCAACCAGGAACGGTAGAGATTCAAAGGCGAAACGACTTGGCCCAAAGGTCTTTGACGGTCAGGCCGTCAACGCCGGGGCAATCATCGTCCGTCAGCGTGGCACGAAGATCCACCCTGGCGACAATGTTGGCCGCGGGGGAGACGACACGCTCTATGCGCTCTCCGAGGGGACCGTCAAGTACGGAACCCGCAGGGGCAGACGCCAGGTCTCCGTGCTCATCGACGCATAGTCGCACACACAATCGTTGGAAGGGGTCGGCCGCACGCCGGCCCTTTTCTCATTGTTGAAGGTTCTTTGATTGGAGCGTTCAACCTGAAAGCTGAAAGCTGAAAGGCGTGAGTTACCTTCTCACCATCAACCAGGTGCGATTCCCATGTTCGTAGACAGTGTCAAGCTCACACTTCGTGGAGGCAACGGCGGAGCCGGGGTCTCATCGTTCCTGCGCCGCAAAGGTCTTCCCAAGGGCAAGCCGAACGGTGGATCAGGGGGATCAGGAGGCAACGTCGTCCTGGTCGCTGATCCTGCGATCCCGACGCTGTTGCGATACGACCGGCATCCGATCTGGAAGGCAGGAAACGGGACGCACGGTGAGGGAGATTCACGCCACGGAAAACGCGGACAGGATCTCCACCTTCCGGTGCCGCTCGGCACCATGGTGAAAGACGCAGATGGTGTCCTCGTCGCCGATCTCGTTGAGGATGGTCAAGAGGTGGTCGTGGCCCTGGGTGGAAAAGGTGGTCGAGGAAACGCTGCTTTCGTGACACCCGCCCGCAAAGCGCCGACATTCGCCGAGCAGGGCGAATACGGGCAGGAGATCGAGGTGACCCTCGAGCTGAAACTGCTCGCTGATGTCGCTCTTGTGGGCTACCCGAATGCTGGCAAGTCCACACTCATTTCGCGCGTGTCGGCGGCGAAGCCGAAGATCGCCGACTATCCCTTCACGACACTGGAACCGAACCTCGGTGTCGTGACCGTTGGCGAACGTGAGCTCGTCGTTGCTGACATCCCTGGGCTGATTGAGGGCGCCGCAACGGGCAAGGGCCTTGGCCACGAATTCCTTCGCCACACGGAACGAGCGAGGGCGCTGATCGTTCTCCTCGATCCGAGTCCACTTCAGACCGATTCCCCGAATCGCCAGCTCGAGGTACTCCTCAACGAACTCGCACAACACGATCCGGCCCTCGCCTCACGACCTCGGGTTGTCGCGCTCTCGAAGGCGGAGCTGCTCTCAGACGCCGAGATTGACCAACTCGATCTCGAACCGGGGACGCACCTCATTTCAGCTCTGACGGGTGCGGGCCTCGATGACCTCATGTACGCCGTTGCCGACCTCGTGGGCGAGGTTCGCGACGCGACCGAAGAACGTGAGGGATATGTGCTCCACCGTCCACTCAGGGACGAGTTCACGATCCGACAGGATTCGGGTGCCTGGGTTGTCGAGGGGATCGCAGCGATTCGGGCGGTGAACCTGTCCGATCTCACCGACCCCGACGCCGCGGAGTTCGCTGCGCAGCGGCTCGTGTCGTCAGGGATCGTCGCTGGACTCATCGAGGCAGGTGCAGAGGCCGGTGACGACGTCAGGATTGGATCGATCGTGTTTACCTTTGACCCGGACGCAGAAGGTGACGAGGAGGCCTACACATGAGACGCCCGCTTGAAGCCGGCGCTGCGGTCGTGGT
>QQUL01000291.1 GCA_008501565.1 Armatimonadota bacterium | reverse complement strand
CGAGTTCGGATCGCCCCTGTTCATCTACGACGAACAGCAACTCATCGACCGATGCCATGAGGCCGTCGAGTCGTTCGGTGAAGGTGTCGCCTATGCGTCCAAAGCGTTCCTGTGCACGGCCATGGCTCGCATAGCGTTCGAAGCCGGCATGCACATTGATGTGGCGACGGGCGGTGAGTTGTATGTGGCGCTTGCTGCCGGTGTTCCTGCCGAGCGGATCGTGATGCACGGAAACAACAAGTCCGAGGCCGAAATCATGATGGCTCTCAAGTCAGGCGTCGGAAGGATCGTGGTCGACTCATTCGACGAGATGGATCGCATCGACCGGATCGTGGGCAGCGGACTCCCGGCTCCCGAGGTCCTCGTACGGATCAACCCCGGGATCACAGCCCACACCCATGAGTATCTCCAGACCGGTGTTCCCGACTCCAAGTTCGGGTTCCCCCTCGCCGACGGGATCGCCAAGAGGGCCATCGACCGGGCATCGGCATCCGATTCGATGAACTATCTCGGTGTCCACGCCCACATCGGCAGCCAGGTGTTCGATGTGGCGTCGTACCGAAAGGCGCTGTCTGCAATCGCTCCGTTCCTGAAGGATTCCGGCGCAGCCGAGGTCTCGATCGGTGGCGGCCTCGGCGTCGCGTACGTCGAGGGAGAACAGGCTCCCACGATGGCGGAGTGGGCGCTCGCTATTCACAAAGCAGCGAAGTCCGAAGGAGTGACCGCCCGCATCACTGCCGAGCCGGGACGTGCCATCGTTGCCAGAGCCGCAATCACCGCCTACACCGTGGGGACAGTCAAAGAGATCCCCGGTGTTCGAACCTTCGTGTCCGTTGACGGAGGAATGTCGGACAATCCCCGGCCCGTTCTCTACGGGAGCGGCTACGAAGCGTTTCTCGCCAGCGACGTCGAAGCGATTCGTGATCGTGCGGTGACGATCGTCGGGAAGCACTGCGAAAGTGGCGACTTCATCGTTCGTAACGGGTCACTCCCGTCCGAGATAGCCATCGGTGACATCGTGTGCACCCCGGTGACGGGCGCCTACGGGCATTCCATGTGGTCGAACTACAACAAGGTGCTGCGACCGGCGGTCGTATTCGTTCGGGACGGCCATGCACGAACGGTGGTTGAACGGGAGACCTTTGAGGATCTCCTCACCAAGGATGTCGGCAGACCGCTCAACGGTTCCGTCTAGCGGGTTCGCCAGATCGGGACCGGATCCATCTCCGCGAGGGAACCGAGGAACGCCAGCGTCCACGGTGTGGCCCGGCGTTCGGTGACGTAGGCGTATCCGCGATCGGGCACTTTGTACATCGAGTCTGTCCCGATCCAGCCGTCCCCGGTCGCCCACCAATACAGGTCGCGGTCGGAACGCCTGCTCAACGACGATCCGGATCTGAAGCCGAGGTTTCTCGATCCGTAGGTGTCCGATTCGAGCACCAGGGCCCGATGCTCGACAGCAAATACCTCGAATGCTTCGGTGCGTGATCGCCAGATCTTGTCGATCCGTCCAGCGACGATGGTCGCAAAGGAATCGACGGGGCTGTGGTTGACGATATCCAGACCGAACTCGTCCTGTTGCGCGTCTTCGCTGTGGGCAACCGCGGGCAACGGCACGGTTTCGATGATCTCCGCATGGCCGACAAGAATGTCCTGGATCCAGCGTGTGTCGGTGTCGGACATGATCACCACGGTCCGTGAACCGATCCGATCTATCTCGGCAATGGCCGGGTAGGGATCCAAATGGTCGACGGCGACGACGGGTGCGCTAAGTCTGAGATCGTCAACTTCGCTTGATGTGAGCTGGGGTGCCTCCTCAGCGAGGAGTACGACGGTCGTGGTCGATGGGTCAGGGTTGTGGCTCTGAGATATCGCAAGGCTTGCCTCGCTGAAATCCGTCGGGAGCCATTCAAAGACCACCCGACTGGCCTTCCTGAGCGACCGATACGGATCAACGGGATGCCCCGACGGGGTGCGTAGTTCAAAGTGCACGTGGGGTGGTGTCGTTTCGGCATTGCCGCTGTCACCGACGTATCCGATGATCTGCCCGGCCTTCACCTGCACCCCGGGTTCGATCCCGGCTGCCGGGCATGGGAATCCCATGTCGTCGGTTCCGGGTATGTCATTGTTCAAGTGGAGGTATCGGGTTTCCCAGCGGTCCCGATGACGGATACGGACCGAACAGCCCGCGTTCCCCTCGTCATACGTCACCTTCGTCACCGTTCCATCTTGAGCAGCGACCACCGGGAGGCCCCGCCAGTCCCTGGTCATGATGTCGATTCCGTGGTGTTCTCGTGTGCACGCGTCCCGACAGCCACCGAAACCTGCATAGAAATATGACGAACCCACGACCGGAAACACCAACTTTTTCGTGACCGTGATCCGCTTGACCGGATTGGGAGGACGAGGCGTGGTGTCCTCGGGTTCTGGCGGTGTCGCCGGCATCGTCGTGGTTGACGACGCGCCAGGTGTGCCGGGATCAACCGGATCCTGTGCGTTCGCGGGTGGTACCGCGACCATGCCGGTCACGGTGGCACCCACGAAGAACACCGTCGCAACAGCGACCGCATATCTGGTTCGACCCATAGGGGTGGCATCGGCAGGCCTCCTGGGCACCTAAAGCATTCGTCTTCAGCCAACGAGTTCACCTCGACACCCAGAACTCGGGCGGCCAACCACCGCTATCGTCGCTCTCGTATGGAAAGAACAATCGGCATTGGGCTTCTGGGAGCCGGAACGGTCGGCGGAACCCTCGTCCGCAGACTCATTGGCGAATCGGACGCGATCGCCGCAAAGACAGGTCTTTCGTTCGACGTCAGACGAATCGGCGTACGCGACCTTGACCGGACCCGCGACTTTGCGGTCACAGACGGACTACTGACGGACGACCCTTTTGCGGTTGTGAGCGATCCAACCGTCGACATCGTGGTCGAGGTCATGGGCGGCCT
>QQUL01000172.1 GCA_008501565.1 Armatimonadota bacterium | reverse complement strand
CACGAAACCGACCGACGGTATGCGTCAGGCAATGGCCAATGCACTCGTCGGAGACGATGTCTACCACGATGACCCCACCGTGAACGCACTCGAGGAGCACGTTGCGGCGCTGCTGGGGAAAGAGGCGGCCATGTACGTGCCCACGGGCACGATGAGCAACCAGGTTGCCATCCGCGTGCACACCCAACCGGGTGATTCCGTTGTCATCGAAGCGCTCGGACATGTTGGAAACCATGAACTCGGCGGCCCCGCCCATCACTCGGGAGTCACCCTGAACCGAATCCAAGGAACCCTCGGTACGTTTACGGCCGACCAGCTCATCGCAGCGGTACCGGTTCCCCATCCGGCGATGCCGTCCCACCTCTATGACCCCCACACGCTCGTCTGTCTCGAAAACACCCACAACCTCGCCGGCGGCACGGTCTGGCCGATTGATCAGATGCGCAGCGTCACCGAAGCGGCTGCCGAGCTCGGTATGGTGCGTCACCTCGACGGTGCACGCATCTGGAATGCGACCGCCGCTTCCGGTGTGGGACTCGACGCATACGCGGCGCTCTTCGACACGGTGAGTGTGTGCTTCTCAAAGGGCCTCGGAGCACCGGTCGGATCAGCCCTGTGCGGTCCCGCAGACACGATTGCCGAGGCACGCCGCTTCAAGCAGATGTTCGGAGGTGGCTTCCGCCAAGCGGGGATTATCGCCGCTGCCGCCCTGTACGCCCTCAACAACCATCGCGAGCGTCTCGTTGATGATCAGGTCAACGCCCGAACGTTCGCAGAGGGTGTCGCGGAGATCCCCGGGGTCACGGTCAACCTTGATGCGGTTCAGACCAACATCGTGAACTTCGGCGTCGCCGATCCCGGACCAGTCGTCGATGCGTGCCTCGCCGACGGTCTCGCCATACTGGTCAATGGACCACACGAGATCCGCGCTGTCTTTTCGATGGAAGCCGACGCGGCGGATGCGAAAAAAGCGATCGCGATCGTTGCCGGAGCATTGAGCACCGACTGACCTGCGGGTCGCTGACCGCTATTCGCCGCCGTCCGCTGCGTCGAAAGTCAGGGCTGCCGAGTTGATGCAGTAACGCAACCCGCTATCACCTGGACCGTCCGGGAACACATGACCGAGGTGCGCTCCACAGTTGCTGCACGTGGACTCGGTGCGAGCCATTCCGAGTGAACGATCAACATGCTCCTCAACGGCGTCCGGGGCCGCCGGATCCGTGAAGCTTGGCCAACCCGATCCAGAGTCGTACTTGGTCTCGGAAGAGAACAGCGGTTCGTTGCACACGACACAGCGGTACATGCCGCTGGCCTTGTTGTTGAGGAGTTCACCGGTGAAGGGGCGCTCGGTGGCCGCTTCTTGCGTTACGGCGAATTGCTCGGGGGACAGCCGATTGCGGAGATCTGATTCTGAGTACTTCGATGTCATGGACAAAGCGTAACTTGTCCGCAGACGTCGGTTGGCGATCGGCGGTTGCGATGCCCTACAGCGACGTGCTCAACATCAGCAGAGCAGCGATCAAGAGACAAGACACAGCGATGATCACGAAGGTGAGCGGACGACCAAGAACCTCGTCCTTGCCGACTGACTTGAGCGGTTCAATCCTTGTCGACTCAACTCGGCTCTTCGCCTTCTTCTGCTTCTTGCCCTTTGATTCGGACTCGATACGTGCGGCAAGAGGAACTGACGTGCCATCGGGGTCGACGACTGGTAGCAGTGCCTCGGCGAACTGCGTCGGCGTGTCGGGAGTGAAAAGCACCACTTCCCCACCGAGGACCATCTCAAACGAACCTCGTCCGGTCGAGGTGACCGTGCAGTCATCCTGTGTCCACGATCCGAGTTCCGATTCACCCGCAACGAGCTTGATATCCCGCTCGACCGTTTCGAGCACAGCATCAAGCCCCGGACCGTCTTCCCCCGGGAGTAGTAGCGTTCCTGCAAACGCCTGACTCATGTGCCTCCTGTCGTTCTTCACAAGGTATGTCGGAGCCAATGCCTCAAAAGTAAAGCGATTCCTTGCGCTCTCGCGGCCTATCGAAAATCTCTCGAAGCGACCTCAGGGGCCGGCCATGGCCGGAGACGTCGTGCAACGAGGTTCGTGACCCCGTCGCGGTATTCGAGGGTCCCGGTGATCACCAAACCAACCGCCTTGCGGGCCACCTCGTAGTTTGCCTCCCACACCGGTGGCATGAGTATGACGTTCATGATCCCCGTCTCGTCCTCAAGGTTGAAGAACCGGACGCCGTTGGCTGTTTCTGGACGCTGGCGATGCGTCACGATCCCGGCCACGGTGATGGTGGAGTGGTGCTTTCTCAGTCGGAGTCCGTCGGCAATCGCGGTCACTCCCTGCGAGGCAAGTTGATGCCTGATGAGCGAAACCGGATGGGTCAGTGAAATCCCGGTCGACCACAGATCCGCCTCAAGCGTCTCCAGTGCGTTCATGCGTGGAAGATCGGGGATGGCCGATCCGTTCCCGAGCGCCAACCGATCCGGTCCAAGCTCTGAAAGAGCGCCCGCGAGCCACATGCCGTCTCGTTTGCCGACCCCGAGCGAACCGAAGGCACCCGAGGCACTCAGCGCTTCGTGGCTTGCAACAGATAGCCCTGTTCGTTGGGCGAAACCTTCTGGCGAAGTGAAAGGGCCTCCCGTGAATCGTGCCGCTTCGATACGGGTGATATCTGACTCACCGAGGTCACGGACATATCGCAGCCCAAGCCTGAGTGCGACCGGAGTACGCACCGGGTCATCGATGGCGCCCATCCCCCGTCGCCAGCCACCGCCGAGATAGGTCGCGATGTCCCGCGGATGCTCGTCGTGCGGTTCAATCGTGCAGTCATGAATCGAATGGTTGATGTCGGGGACGAGCACCTTCACCCCATGGTGCACGGCATCAGCAACAAGTGAGTTCGGCGAGTAGAACCCCATCGGTTGTGCGTTCAACAGACCCG
>QQUL01000177.1 GCA_008501565.1 Armatimonadota bacterium | reverse complement strand
CGACGCAGTCGGGTAGCCGACGTCAGATGACCGATGACCGACAACCGACGTCAAGAGTCCAGCTTGCTGGACTCCAAGCGACCCGACGCAGTCGGGTAGCCGAAGTCAGAAGTCGGATGCTGAAGGCTGTGAGCTGAAAGCTGTAAGCCGCGAGCGAAGCGAGTCTCCCCTACTGTGGCTGTCACCAGACCACAGGAGGACCATCCATGCCATGGAAGAACAGATTGCTTTGGATCCTGCAGATCTTCTTCGGGATCTACTTCATCTTTGTCGGAGTCATACATTTCGTCCTACCCGAGGGGCTCCCGGGCCCCATGGAGTGGATGTACGAACTGAGCGACACGACACACATCATCGTGGGTATCGCTGAGATCCTCGGTGGTCTCGGACTGATCCTCCCCAGCGTCACACGCATACGGCCCGAGCTGACCGTGTACGCGGCGGGGGGTCTGGCGCTGGTGATGATCGGGGCGGTCATCTGGCATGCGACACGAAGCGAGACTTCATCGATCGCACAGAATGTCATCATCGGTGCGCTCCTCGGCTTCGTGGCGTACGGCAGAGCGAAGCTGTACCCGATCGAAGCAAAGTCCTGACAAGGACGGAGGATTCGCCAGACGTCGCCACCAGAAAGTCGAAGGGGAGGTCCTTGCGGACCTCCCCTTCTGGTTCTCGGCTGTGGTCTGGACTAGAAGTCCATGCCTCCGCCGTGATCATGACCGCCCCCGGGCATTGCCGGAGCGTCTTCCTTCTGCTCTGCGACCAAAGCCTCGGTGGTGACCACCAAAGCTGCGATCGAAGCCGCGTTCTGGAGAGTTGAGCGGGTTACCTTCGCCGGATCGATGATGCCAGCCTTGAGCAGGTCCTCGTACTCACCTGTCTGCGCATTGAAGCCGAAGTTTCCTTCGTGGTCGTTCTGTACCTTGTCGACCACGACACCACCCTCGTAGCCCGCGTTGATCGCGATCTGACGAATGGGGGCCTCGAGTGCACGACGGACGATGTTCCGACCAGCCTTCCAGTCCTCGGACTTGCCACGAAGCTTGTCCACTGCTGCCTGACTACGGAGCAATGCAACGCCACCGCCTGGGACAATGCCCTCTTCAACGGCGGCACGGGTCGCCTGGATGGCGTCCTCGATGCGGTGCTTCTTCTCCTTGAGCTCAACCTCGGTGGCCGCACCAACCTTGATGACGGCGACGCCACCACTGAGCTTGGCAAGGCGCTCGGAAAGCTTCTCACGGTCCCAGTCGGAGTCTGAGTTGTCGATCTCCTTCCGGATCTGCTTGACGCGGGCCTCGACATCCGCCGTGGAGCCTGCGCCCTCAACGATCGTCGTGTCGTCCTTGGTGACGACAACCTTGCGCGCAGTACCGAGCATGTCGATCGTGGTTCCGTCGAGCTTCAGGCCGACCTCCTCGGAGATGACCGTTGCACCCGTCAGGATCGCGATGTCCTGCAACTGAGCCTTGCGGCGCTCTCCGAATCCGGGAGCCTTGACAGCAACCGAGCTGAACGTGCCGCGGATCTTGTTGACGACGAGTGTGGCAAGTGCCTCACCCTCGACATCCTCAGCGATGATCAGAATCGGCTTGCCTGTCTGCATGACTTTCTCAAGCACAGGAACGAGATCCTGAACCGAGCCGACCTTCTGGTTCGCGACCAGGATGTACGGATCCTCAAGCACAGCTTCTTGACGGTCAGCGTCTGAGATGAAGTACGGGGAGATGTAGCCCTTGTCGAACTGCATACCTTCCGTGAACTCCAGGTCAACGCCGAACGTCTGGCTGTCCTCGACGGTGATGACACCCTCGTTGCCGACCTTGCGCATGGCATCAGCGATGTTGTCGCCGATCGTCGTGTCTGCGGCCGAGTTGGCAGCGACATAGGCGATGTCGTCACGGTCGTCCGAACTCACCTTGGTGGAGAGACTCGCGATGGAATCGACTACAGCACTGACGGCCTCTTCGATTCCGCGACGCATCTCAATTGGGTTGGCGCCAGCGGCGACCAGACGAAGACCGTCAGTCACCATCGCCTGTGCGAGGACCGTTGCCGTTGTGGTTCCGTCACCGGCCACATCGTTGGTCTTGTTCGCAACTTCCTTGGCGAGCTGAGCTCCCATGTTCTCGTACGGGTCGTCCAGTTCGATCTCCTTGGCGATGGTGACACCATCGTTCGTGATCGTTGGGGCGCCCCACTTCTTCTCAAGGACAACATTGCGACCCTTTGGGCCGAGCGTCACCTTGACGGTGTCAGCGAGCTTGTCGACACCTGCCTGGAGGCTTCTCCTGGCATCATCATCAAAACGAATTTCCTTGGCAGCCATGTAGACCTCCTAGCCCAGGATGGCGAGCACGTCGCGGCTTGAGAGGATCAGAAGATCCTGGCCGTCATGCTTCACCTCGGTGCCGCCGTACTTCGAATAGAAGACGACATCGCCGACGTTGACGTCGACGGGGATGCGTTCCCCGTCCTTGAACTCACCTGGACCCACCGCAAGGACTTCACCCAGTTGGGGCTTTTCCTTGGCAGTGTCAGGGATCACGAGGCCGCCTGATGTGCGTACCTCGTCCTCATCTTGGGGCTTCACGACAATTCGGTCGCCCAAAGGTGTCAGATTCATCCGACTTTCTCCTTCGCGTTGCGTTAGCAGTCGGTGCTTACGAGTGCCAATACTAGCAGTCTCCAGCAGTGAGTGCTAACCGAAGTCGGAAGTCGGAAGTCGGAAGTCAGACGTCAGACTGCTGGGGTCGATGATGCCGATGACGGTGTCGTCTTCGACGACCACCAGGGGGCGGCCTGCGTCGTGGCGATCCATGACGATCGTCTGAAGCGGCCGGTCTGCCTCCACGACGTCGTCGGGGCCGATGCGGGTCATGAGTCGTTCAACTCTGGTGGAGACCCGACGTGCGGGCGCAGTGGCGTCGAGTTCGTCATGGCCGATGACCCCAACGACGCGACCGTCA
>QQUL01000299.1 GCA_008501565.1 Armatimonadota bacterium | reverse complement strand
CGGAGACTGCTTGATGACCCGAGCGGGCCGTGTGGCCGATGTGCCAATTGTGTCGGCAAGCCACTCGTGGATGTGGGCGTGGATGCGGGATATGTCGATCGTGCTCAGGCGTATCTGGCGAAACAAGAAATCTGGATCGAACCAAGAAAGCAGAAGCCGGCCGGTGTCTCCCTGTCACTCCCCAGCCTCGAACGTGGAAGGGCGTTGTCCGTATACGGGGAGGTACCGCTCGGTCAGTTGGTTCACGACGGCAAGTATGTCACCGGACGGTTCGATGACCAGCTTCTCGATGCGTCGGTACGTCTGATCCAGAGCTGGTTGGGGAATGATCGGATCGATTGGCTTACGTCGGTTCCCGACCGCGTCCGGGGCGGACTCGTTGAATCTTTTGCCCAACGGCTCGCTGAACGGTTGGGAGTCCCGTATGAGCTCACGATCGCAAGGACCGGCAAAGGTCGGCCGCAGAAGGAGATGGAGAACTCGGCGCTCCAGGCTCGCAATGCCATCGACAAGTTCACTTCGACGGGTCAATGTGGTGGCTCGGTATTGTTGGTTGACGACATCATTGATTCAGGGTGGACAACGACCGTCATCGCTGATCTGCTCCGGAAGAATGGTGCCGAGACAGTCATTCCATTCGGTTTGGCGCACGCGGGACAGGGTTGAACATGGATGACCAAGCCAAGGCAGTCATAGCACTTGCAAGCCGGCTCGGTGATTCCCAACGGCCGTCGTTATCCCCAACCAGATGGCATCGGTTCACAACGAACCTCTACGACGCCGGTCTGATGCTGCCCGACGTGTTTGCGATCGATTTCGACACAGCGAAGGTCCCAGGAATCGACGGAGATATCGCTTCGGCCGTCGACGAACTGCTTACGACGGCTGCGGCGGCGACAGTGGAGGCCTCGGAACTCGAACGTCACGGCATTCGGGTCATCACGATTGTGGATGAAGACTATCCGCAACCCTTCGTCGATCGGCTCGGCAAGTTGGCACCCCCGGTCATCTACGCAGTAGGCAATCTCAGCCTGATGCGAGGCGACGGCATCGGCATCGTGGGTTCTCGCAGCATCGACGAAGCAGGCAAGAATGCCACTGAACAAATCGCCGAGTTAACTGTCGAACACGGTCGCTCGGTTGTGTCCGGCGGGGCTCGGGGTGTTGACCAGTTTGCCATGAATGCTGCCTTCATGGCCGGGGGAACCGTCATCGGTGTCCTCGCAGACTCGCTCCAGGGCAAGATTCGCAATGGAGACATGTTGCGAGCGATCGACTCCGGAACCGTATGTCTCTTGTCCCAACAGATCCCTTCCGCCGGTTTCACCCCGGCATCGGCAATGGGTCGCAATAAACTTGTCTACAGCCTTACCGAGACCACCGTCGTAATAGCGAGTGATCTCGACAAGGGTGGGACCTGGGCTGGAGCCACCGAGGCGTTGAAGAAAGGCTTCTGCGATGTCGCCATCTGGCAAGGTCCCGGGGGCGGTCCTGGCAACGACCGGCTTGTTTTGTTGGGCGGCCGACCGGTGTCGAACCCAGCCGATGTGTTCCATCGATCCGAATCACCCACCTCAACCGGTGAACAACTCCGACTCGCATAGGGACGTCGAGAACCCCTCACAGGATTGCCCGCAAGACAGGGCCTTGAGCCGAGAGCACTTGTGCACATGTCGCAATCGGACAGCTTCGCGAGCCCGATTGAGCGTTAGACCCCGAGGGCGGCGTCGACGAGTTCTGCCTGTTGCGCGAGATGAACCTTGGTCAGTCCCGACGCTGTAGACGCCGATGCCTTCCGGCCTGCGTACTCGGGCATCCGGCCAAGCACCTTGGCGAGCTCGGGGCCGACCAGGCGGTAGGCGCCCTGGTTCTCGGGCTCTTCCTGGCACCACACCAGCTCGGCACCCGGATGAGGAGACACGGCCGCTGCGATCTGGTCCGTCGCCAACGGGTATAGCTGGGCCACCCGGATGAGCGCAACATCGTCGATCCCGAGCTCCGCCCTGCGGTCCACGAGGTCGTGATGCACCTTGCCTGCGCACAAGACCACCCGTCTCGCACCTTGGGTTACCTGGGGGTCCACGAGGACCGGCTCGAACCGCCCGTCGGTGAACACCTCTGCATTCGAGAACGAGGTCCTCGTCCGCAGCGGTGTCTTGGGTGTGAAGATCACGAGGGGCTTCTTGGAGGGCAAGAGTGCCTGGCGGCGGAGCAGATGGAAGTACTGACCGGTGGTCGACGGGACGACGACCCTCATGTTCTTCTCAGCGCTGAGCTGTAGGAAACGCTCCAGGCGACCCGAAGAGTGGTCCGGGCCTTGACCGTCGTGGCCGTGGGGCAGCAACAGCACCAGCCCCGAAGCCTGACCCCAGCGCGCCTCTCCCGAGGCAATGAACTCATCAATGACGACCTGGGCGCCGTTGGCGAAGTCACCGAACTGTGCCTCCCAGATGACCAGGCTGGAGGGAGCTTCGATCGAATAGCCGTACTCGAACCCAACCGCGGCGTACTCCGAGAGAAGCGAGTCCACGACCTCCACGCTCCCGTACCCGTCACCGGTCAGTTCGGCGAGAGGCGTCCACTCGGTGCCGGTGTCATAACAAACCATTCGCGCATGGCGGTGCGAGAAGGTCCCCCGTGTCGAGTCCTCACCGGCGAGGCGGACGTCGACGCCTTCTTCGGCGAGCGTTCCAAACGCAAGTGCCTCTGCTGTTGCCCAGTCGACGCCTTCATCGAGGGCGTCCCGTCGGTCTTGGAGCAGCTTGACCAACTTGGGGTGGACAACGAAGCCTTCAGGAGGGGAGCTGATGTGGTCGAGGATCCGTGTCAGGCGTGCTTCAGGAACCTGTGTGTCGGGCTCGGCCGTCGCGCTGGGGGGTGTGTCGGAATGAGTGGCCGGTGGCGATGGTGTCTGGGGTTCGGCGAAGGCGGCACGGAGGATCTCTTGGAACTCGAAGAGCGCGGCCTCACCCTCA
>QQUL01000323.1 GCA_008501565.1 Armatimonadota bacterium | reverse complement strand
GCAGGTGTGCTCGGAGACTTTCCTTGACCGGACCGGCGTGGTCGCCAAGTCGATCGGATTGGTTGAGGACGAAGATCATCTGATCCTCATGAGCGGCGAGGGGCTTGAGAAATGAGTCGTGGATGATCCGATCCGAGTACTTCTCGGGATCGAACACCCAGACCACCGCATCAACGACATCGAGTACCGACTCAACAATCCTGCGGTGGTCCGTGAATGTGCTGTCGAAATCGGGCAGGTCAACCAGGACCAGGTCATCGAGGCCAGGCACCTGCACCATTTCATCAATGCCGAGACTTGTGACGAATTCGGACAGGTTCCCGACGATGTTCGACGGGGTCACCGCCAGACATTTCGATGTCGTTGGTCGTTCAATCCCCACATCGGCAACAGGTGCCCCGGACAGTGCATTCAACAGCGACGATTTCCCCGATCCTGTCCCGCCTGCCAGAGCAACCACCAGTACTTCTCCGAGGAATCCGGTCCGCCGCCGCAGGCGACCGCGAAGCGACGCCACCTCATCCCACGCGTCCGGGTCGGCAATCGGCTCCCATCTCGCGAGGCAAATATCAAGGAGATCACCAAGCTCGGATACATCACGCATGTGCATCGTCCTCGCCGGTGAGCGCCGTTGCTGCGGCAAACAGCACACCTGGTCGGTAATCTCCTGCCGAGTCAACGATCGCCCGCCATTCGGCCCTCCGGGCCTCAACGGGCTCTTGCAGGATTTCAGCAAGCATTTCACCGGAAACGGTCACGGTCGAATCCTTCGCATCGGTCATGAGGCTATCGAACCGTCTCGGAACGCCCGCGTTCGGGTCGATCGACACGATCCACGACCATCGCTCAACCAGCGCTCTCCCAGACTTCCTCCGAAAACGGACACGAGCGTTTGATCCGAACCGTTGGGACACGTCGTCTTTCCACGCATCCAACGATGCAGTGGTCGGCTCGCTTCCGATCTCGGGCAGGCGAGATCGAACTCGGCTGGCCAGTCCCCCGTCATGACCCGATTCCACGGCATCGTCAAATGACGAAACTGCCGACATCACGGCTGACACCAGCGAATCGCGGACTTCCGTCCAGTCTGAGGATTCGTCCACCGGTGGGAGCTCAGGCACGGGAGTCGAGACGGTGTTGATGACTCGCTCAAGCGATCCGACCTCTCGGGCAACCTGCGTCAGGCCTTCCGCGACCCTCCGACTCGAGCCGGCAACGGCTCTCGACAGTACGGCGTGTCGTGCCGTGGCCGGGTCATCACGCGGTACGTCGTTGATCAATCCCGGCACGATGACTGGATCACCCTCGGCGATCACCGCCGCAGGAATCACGCCGAGTCGTTCCGCTATTGCATCCTCAAGCTGCTCACGCAGGGGAAGTCCCTGTGGCATCCGGTTCGCGACAACACGGAACGAGTCTGACGACCTGGCTGCGCCGAGCGCCTCGCGTATGGCTTCGTCTCCATACCGTGCAGGTGTCACCACGACAATCGAGAGAGCGGCAACGCCCATGATCGAGCGCACCGTTTCTTCAGCAACATCCCATGGCGGTGTGTCCACCACGACGATCCCGGGTGGAAGGCCGCTGACAACGACGTGTTCAGCGGCTGCGTCAACCGGCGGCGTACCGGAAGCACCCACGGCTGTGACGCGTGTGGTCGTTGGTCGGATTGGTGAAACCGACACGGCATCTGAGCCCACGATCGCATTCACGACGGTCGATTTGCCGCTTCCGCCCGCACCAACGACAACGACAATCGACGGTTGCGCTGCAAGAGCCTCGAGCGCGGCAGCACCAGCTCTGGCGTCCTCAAAGACATGAAGGAGATCATCGTCGAGAAGCACCGTAGGCACTTCCGACAGTGCGGATTTGAGTTCCGAAAGAACGGTGGTCACGGACCCATTCCAGCAGAACACGACACCCTGCACCGAACCGCCCCCAGCATCTATTCGATACCGGCGAACAGATCATCCTCGCCGGAACTCCAGCCGACTCGCGAAGCGATCATCTCGAAATCCTCCCAGGGATAGACCTCTTCAACCAGATCCGTTGGTACGGCAAACCATTGCCCGTCGGGATCGATCTGCGTGCGGTGGGCACGGAGTGCATCCCTGCTCTGCTCGACAAATCCCGAAACGTCGATCCGGGTCATATCACGGGGCACGATTGGCCGGCTTTCCATCATTTCGACCCAACGATCGTACGGCGAACCGCCCGTTCGATCGAGCATCGCGTCATGGATGGTGCGGATGCGGTCTTGCGTAAAGATCGTCGGCGCATACAGCTTCTTGATCTCCCACGGCTCACCCGAGTCGGGAAACAGTTTCGGATCGGCAGCGGCATCAAAGACAAGGAGCGACAACTCGTGCACCCTGAGATGATCTGGGTGCGGATAGAACTCGTGGTCGTCATACCCGATGAGCACATCCGGCCGCTCCTCTCGGACGATGGCGACGAGCTTTCCGAGGACTTCGTCGATCGGCTGGTTGCAGAACGCCCGCGGGTCGGCGTTGTCGCGCGAGTCCGGCATCCCGGAGTCGCGGTAGCCCAACAGGATGACCTCGCTGTACCCCTGGATTGCAGCAGCCTCGGCCAACTCGGCTTCCCTCACCGCTTTGAGATTCGCCTTTATCTCGGGACGGTCCATGGCAGGATTGAGAATGTCGCCAGCCTCCCCACCGGTCGCCGTGACGAGCACGCACCGCACTCCGTTCGCCGCGTAGCGACAGATCGTTCCGGCGCCCTTGGAGGATTCATCATCAGGGTGGGCGTGGAGGGCCAGCAGCGTCTTGGACATCGGGCGAGTATGCCGTGTTCAGCGCCCTTCTGACAGTCAACGCGACCGAAACAACTACAGGATCTCGACGGCGGTACGCCCTTCCTCGCAGTCGTCAAGAAGCGGACACCAGGCGCAGTACGGCCCAGCTCTCCGCTGAAGATCGGCTCCGGTGGCCATCGCCTGTCGCAGCGTTTCGATCA
>QQUL01000095.1 GCA_008501565.1 Armatimonadota bacterium | reverse complement strand
CGGCAGCTGCGAGCAATCCAAACCACATGGACATCGCAAAGATCAATGTGCCGACAGCAACGGCGAGCCAGGTTCGTGAGATCACGGTCGCACCCTATCGCCTGCCCTGCGTCGGACTCAAAAGCTAATGGGACCTTTTCTGAGCACGGTTTCAGCCGGTCGGGTGAGGTCAACCAGCGTCGAGGGCGATCCTCCGCCGACGTCCCCGGGAAGGTACGTGAGGATTTCGGTTCCGAAGACTCCTTTCGCTTCGTCGGCACTCTGCGCTGGCTCATTCGAGGAGGTGTTGGCGGATGTCACGGCAAGAGGTCCGGTGATCTCAAGAAGAGCAAGTGCGACAGGATGGTCCGGGCACCGGAGTCCGATCGTTCGTCTGGTCGAGTCACCAAGCCATGGCGGTGCGGTATCGAGTCTCGGCACGACGAGCGTCACCGGGCCGGGCCAGTATTTCTCCGCAAGGTCGAGTGCTCGATCAGACATAGCGCCAAGGAGGAGCCCTTGGTCGAGCGATGCAACAAGGATCGCTATCGGCTTGCGCGATTCCCTGCCCTTGAGGTCGTACAGCTTCTCGAGTGCAGCTTCATCGAATGGGTCGACGGCGATGCCATACACGGTATCCGTCGGAACGCCCACGATCTCACCTCGTTTGAGCGCCCGTGCTGCTGCCGACACATCCATCTGCACCTCCAGAGGTCTTGCGTGCGTGGTGCAACGCTACTCGAACGGGAGTCGTCCAATGACGTATCGGTCTCGACCGGTGAGATCCTGAAGGACGGTTCCGCCGATATCCGTGAAGTAGTCGACAACGGACCATGCGTGGAATTCCGACACCTCTATGCCAACGACTCCCCCGGGTGCCATCCAATCTCCGATCTGTTCACCGATTCGGCGAACCACCTCGTCTCCGACGGCACCAGCCACCAGCGCATCTCGAGGTTCTCTGCGCACGTCGGGAGGAAGATCGGAATACTCACGCTCGGCCAGATACGGAGGGTTGGAGACGAGCAGGTCAACGCGTCCCTTGACGGTCTGTGGTATTGGATCGAACAGGTTTCCATGGGCAACGTTGATCTCGAAGCCGGCACCCTCGGCGTTCGATCTCGCCACAGATATCGCATCGCGAGACACGTCTGAGGCGTAGACCGCTGCATTGGGGAACCGAGCCTTGAGCGCCAGTGCAAGGTTTCCGCTGCCCGTACAGAGATCAACAATGACAAGGGGCTCGGAAACCATTGTGACAACGAGTTCGAAGAGATACTCGGTTTCCGGTCGTGGAATCAGAACACGAGGATCGACTGCGACTTCAACAGATCCAAATGGAACCGATCCCTCAATGTATTGGAGCGGCTCGTTGCCGAGGCGTCTTGCGACGAGCGACTCGAATACAGCAACTTGGTCTGGTGTCAGCTCCACACCAAGCTGGAGCTCGACGCTTTGGCGGCCGGTTGCAACACACAGCAGACGCAGAACCTCGTGTGGTGGGAGCTTGTCCTGCACTCCGATGAGTTCATCAGAGCGCATCGCTATTCGCCCTCGGACAGTTTCCTGGCCATGTCGTCCGCGATCAACGCTTCGTGGAGTTCGTCAAGGTCTCCGTCGAGCACCGCAGGAAGAGAGTGGATTGTGAGACCGATGCGATGATCGGTGACCCGGTTCTCCTTGAAGTTGTACGTCCGAATCTTCTCAGACCGATCGCCCGAGCCCACCTGGGACTTGCGGGCCGCTGCCCGTTCGCCCTGTTGTTCTTCGAGCTGAATCTGATACAACCTCGCTCTGAGCACCCGCATCGCCTTGATCTTGTTCTGGAGCTGAGACTTCTCGTCCTGACACGAAACGACGATTCCGGTGGGAGTGTGGGTGATGCGAACGGCAGAGTCGGTGGTGTTAACGGACTGGCCGCCCGGGCCCTGGGACCGCATCGTTTCGACAATGAGATCGTTGTCGTTGATTTGAATGTCAACATCCTCGACCTCGGGGAGGACCGCAACCGTTCCCATCGATGTATGAATTCGACCCTGGGATTCAGTTGTCGGGACCCGCTGGACCCGGTGGGGTCCCGCCTCATATTTGAGTCGGGACCAGGCGCCCTTTCCTTTGACAGCGAAGGTGACCTCTTTCACACCGCCACCTCCGGTTGCTGAGAGGTCGATCGGTTCGATCGCCCAGCCGGAGCGCTCGGCGAATCGTTCATACATGCGGTACAGGTCACCGGCCCACAGTGCAGCTTCGTCGCCACCGGCAGCTGCCCTGACTTCAACGATGACGTCCTTGTCGTCGTCGGGGTCTTTCGGAATGAGGAGTCTTTGGAGTTCGTCCTCGATCGTTTCGAGTTCGTCGGTTCCTGAAGCGATGGTGTCTGCGAGGTACTCGGCCATTTCAGGGTCTTGTTCGTTGGCCGCAAGCTCGCGAGCCTCGGCGACCTCGGTGGAGGTCTCCGTGTATCGACGGAAGGCTTCGACAATCGGCTTGAGTTCGGCGTGTCGCGAGGAGACTTCACGGTATTTGTTCTGATCGGAGAGGATCGTGTTGTCTGCAAGCTGGACGAGTGTTTCCTCAAAGCTGGCCTCGACGTCCGTCAGTCGTGCAGCAAGCCGTTCATCCATCATCGGTTCCCAAGTCGTACTCGGCGCCGAGTGCTGCCGCGTTCACCGCACCGCGTTCCTTGACCTCTTCGATGTCCTCTGGCTCAAGGGCGGCGAGGAGTGAAGCGATGGCGACCTCCACCTGATCCTCGGTGGGCTCCTTGGTTGTGATCGCCTGAATCCACATCCCCGGTTTGGATGCCCAAGCAAGCCATCGATGCCCGGCGGCGGCTTTCAGAATCTCGTAGCTGATGCCAGCAATGACAGGGATCAGAACGATGCGGGCAGCCACCTGGATGAGGAATGGCAGCGGTGCGAGCGTGAGGAACACCACAAACGCGACCATTGCGACGATGATGATGAACGATGTGCCGCACCGAGGATGGCGAGGGCTGTACTTCTGGATCGGTGCAATGTCGAGC
>QQUL01000374.1 GCA_008501565.1 Armatimonadota bacterium | reverse complement strand
GAGGCCAGGAACCTACAACACGGGACAACTCCGAACCATCGAGTCCGGAGAAGACCTGGATCAGGCCGTCGAATCCTTGATACGCGAAGTCTCCCCCGGTCACATCATCGAAGCCATCCCCGTTGAAGTCGCCGGCACTCGAAACGGCCAGTCCTGGACCAGAGCTTCCCGGGATGCCGGTGAGCGTGGTGAGGACGATTCCGTCTCGGCCCGAGTGAATCCATGCCACTCCTGTGTTCGAACCGAAGACGATATCAGGGTAGCCGTCGTTGTTCGTGTCTCCGGCCCCACTCATGGACCTGCCGAGAACCATGCCACTGACGCTTCCGGCAAAGGAGCGGATACGCGAACCATCTCTCCCAGAGCGCACGTCCACCATGCCGGCGTGGGTCCGTAGTCCGCCTCCTATGCCTCCGACGATCACATTCTTGTATGGCGAACTCAGTGCGAAGTCATCGTGGCCATCGTGGTCCATGTCACCCACATCACTGACGACATAGCCGAGCCCCTCTCCCGTGCTGCCGGTATAGGTGTAGAGAATCGAACCGTTGATCCCCGAGTAGACCTCCGCCAAACCTGCATTCCTTCCACCCCGATCGCTCAGGTGTCCGCCCAGGACGAAGTCGGAGAACCCATCCGCATTCACATCGCCCGCACCGCTAACGACTCTGCCAAGTTGATCTTCCGGCTGAGCTCCCCCGATTTCGTACAGGACCTGCTGGCGAGCGTCTGCGCTCGGCGCGGTGACAGCGATTGCCAAGGCCAGAATCCGTAGCCGGTTCATCGTCTCGCCCCTTCGATCTTGCCAGAGCCCCTGGAAAGGGCGGTGCTCCGACGGCCACAGGGTAACTGGAGCGGGTTGGCTGACCTACCGTGATTTTCCTGCTGCCTGGCGTTCCGCCCGCCGGAAGCCAGGATCGACCCGGACACGCTTCGGGCCTAACCGGCGGCAGCAGCATCGAGTTGCGCATGCAGCCGGTCGATGCCATCGGCGATTGCCAACCGCTGCTGTGGGTCCCGGACGATGGAAGCGTACCGGTCAGCGCCTGCAGATCCCGTTCCCTGCGGACAGGTGGTGACGTTTCTGACGCCGCTCGCGGACCCGCCGTCCGTTTCCCTGTCCCCGATACGACTTTCGCATACCGTCATCGGAAATCTAATCCGACGGTTCCAGGTTCGAGTCCTGGCGGGCGTGCCACTCAAGGCAGTCGGGAGACCGGAGTCGGGAGTCCGGAGGAAGAAGTGACGGTTCCGCGCGAAACGGGGCCGCGATCACGGCCGCCCCGAGATCGAGAGCAAGCCGGCTACGGCGCGACCTGGATCTCCAGCGTGTTCGACGTGATCGTGTTGCCGCCGTCCTGCATGAGCGCCGCCACGTAGTAGGTCGCGCCCGGCGGGCCGGTCACGGTTCCGGAGAGCGACGCGCTCCCTTCTCCCGGACCGGTGCCAGAGAGCAGGCCGAGCGGGAAGACCATCGGTGGCAGCCCGACGGCCATCTGGCAGCCGTTCGGCAGCGTCGTGATGGACTGGGTCTGCGAGATCAGCAGGGCCGCCGGCGCACCGCCGGGACCCTCAGCGATATCAAGGGACACGGCATCACCAAAGTGACAGACTGAACCAGGTTTGTTCCACCAGATGCTGGTGGAACAAACCTGGTTCAGTCTGTCACGCGACTCCCCTCTTGCAGGATGTGAAGTGCGAGCGAGTGAGTTGCGGCCAGGGGAGAGCGCCTCGCCGCATGGGAACGGGGTCATCGTCCACGGGAAGCAAGGAAATGGAACTCATGAAATCGATGCTGAATTGTCTGCTGGCCGGGGGCCCTGCTGGCTGCCCCACTGTCATCCATCGCCGACGCCAGGCCGCCGTGTGGATTCAACGTGCCGTATGGTGCGGCCTGTGCCGACCCCTCAGGTGCGGTCTGGTCGCTGGCCGGAGCAGGGGTCCCGTGTGCGGGATGTTCGATCACGCTGATCATCGACAACACGACCGGCGCCGCGCTGCCGAATCAGGCCGCGCTGATCGTCGGATTCGGACCGGCGACCCATCTCGCGACATTCGGCACCGGTTGCACCCTTGACGTCTCGCCACCGCTCTCGGTCAATCATCTGAACATCGTGGTCGTTCCGCACAGTGTCTCGGGCAGCATTCCATCGTCGTTGCCACCCAGCCAGTTCACTCTCCAGGTCCTGCTGAAGATCGCCAACAAGATCTACTCCACCAATCCGCTGGAGATGCAGAGCTGCTGAGCCAGCCCCCGCGGATCCCATCGGCCGGGTGCGTCCGGAAGGCGCATCCGGCCGGTCACATTTTCGTCATGATTCTGAGAAGCGCTCTCAATTCCCGTCCCGGCGATCCAGGACGGTCAAACGGAGCCGTTCTGCCACTCGTTGAATCCTCTGCCGGGCATCCCCGGTAGGAACCCATCCCCGGCATCCAGAAAGGTGGACCGGACGGTCGGTTGATCCTTGTATCGGACCCGACTTTCGGTGAGACTCTTCAGGTTCAGGACACGCGGGCAATCCGCTCCACGAGATCGGCACCGCCCGAACCCGGTATCAAGCCACCGGGGAAGAGACGCACAACCAGATTCGATTTCGTTCCCTGTCTGCCCGTGCAACGTGCATGGGCACATCCCCTGCTACTGGAGAAAGAAGCATGTTGAAACTGCTGGGTCAGGTCTCGCTGGCCGCCGGCCTGATGCTCGTCGGAGCATCCGCCGCGTCCGCACAGTCGTACATCCTCGGAGCGGATGACTTCCCGTTCTATGGCACCGTCGAGTTCGCGACTGGCAGCGGCACCGGCAACACCGTGGCCGAGACCGAAGCCAACGACGACTACACCACCGCCAACGCGATGGTGCTCGGCGACGACTACAGTGGCGACATCTCGGTCGGCACCGACGTGGACTACGCGTCCTTCACGGTCGCAGCCAATGACCAGATCCTGTTCCAGACCGTCGACATCAGCGGGCTCGGCGACACCCAGCTCCGCCTGTACGACACCGATGGCACCACCCT
>QQUL01000003.1 GCA_008501565.1 Armatimonadota bacterium | reverse complement strand
TCGACTCCCGAGAAGCCGTAGTTGAAGCTGGAGCCACCGAGCCCATCACCATGTGCAACTTCGATTACTTCGACGCCGGCACGATCCAGTCCTTTGACGACGGCGCGTACTTGGTCGGCTGTGAACTGATGCCTGATGGCATGTGATCCATCGCGAAGCGTTGAGTCAGTGAGTCGGAATGACGCCGTCACAAGCTCACTCCCGGGCCCCACTGTCGAGTGCTTCACCGACCCGCACTGCTGCTGCGGTCATGATGTCAAGGTTGCCAGCGTATGCAGGCAGAAAGTCGGCTGCTCCGGAAACCTCGAGGAGTACGACGACTCGTGTTTCGATGACTCCGCCGGGGGTGGAATACGGCCCATTTTCGAAGACGGGAGGGTTCTTTAGCTGATATCCAGGTACGTAAGTTTGGACCTCATCGACGGTGCGCAGGATCGACTCCGTCACGCGTTCGCGGTCGAATCCGTTCTCAAGCCCGCAGTAGACGGTATTGCGCATCATGATCGGTGGATCGGCGGGGTTGAGGATCATTATTGCCTTCCCAACATCGGCTCCCCCTACCTCCTCGAGACAGGTTGAAGTGGTTTCGGTGAATTCGTCGATGTTGGCTCTTGTGCCAGGCCCGGCAGACTCGGACGCCACGGTTGAGATGATTTCAGCGTATGGAACGCTTGCGGCTCTGCGAACAGCCGCGACAATCGGAGTGGTTGCCTGGCCTCCGCAGGTGATCAGGTTGACGTTCGGGGCATCGAGGTGGTCTGTCAGGTTGACACCCGGTACGACAGGCGGGCCAACCTTCGCTGGTGTGAGGTCTATCGCTGTGATGCCAAGGCTCTGGTACTTCGGAGCGTGGGTGCGGTGGATGCCAGCGGACGTGGCCTCGAAGATGAGGTCGATTTCATCAGCGTTTCTGATCACCCAGTCCACACCGGCCGTCGAGGTGCCGACTCCAATATCCGCCGCAAGATGCAGTCCTTCCGACTCCGGATCGATGCCGATGACTGCGCGAAGATCGAGAGTGTCTGACCGAAGTACTTTGTACATCAAATCGGTTCCGATATTGCCCGAACCAATGATTGCGCATCCCGTCACGACTTGGTCGCTCCTCTCTTGAGGCGCACCTTAGCGTACCTGTATGATGTATGAGGTCTGTCCGGTGGAGTACCTCCTTTCACACGTGGCGTGGCTCGGGGAACTCGCGACCACGGAAGTGAATCCAGCGTCTTGGAATCTCTGGAAGACGAGGCTCGCGGGCTCGCGCGCCCCCCTAACTCGCTACGCTCGTTTGTCCCCCCTGAAGGTGGGACGCGAGTGGCGGTAGGCCGCGAGCGAAGTTTGCCCTAAACCTTGATTTCGCCTTCGACCCATTCGACGCGGTGATCGGCTTCGATGAAGCGGATCGTTCCGGAACGGGAACGCATGATGACCGAGTGTGTGGTTGTGTGTACGCCGCCGAATCGCACACCCTTGAGCAGCGAACCGGTGGTGACGCCGGTGGCGGCGAAGAAGGTGTCATCTGAGTCGACGAGATCTCGAGTTGTCAGAACCTGATCGAGGTCCAGCCCGTGCTCGGCAGCGTATTCGCGTTCTGAATCGTCTCTTGGCCACAGCTTGCACTGGATTTCTCCTCGCATCGCGGCCATGGCACAGGCAGAGGTCACTGCCTCGGGTGAACCGCCGATGCCAAGGAGGATGTCAATCCCCGTATCGTCGAGTGCCGCGGTTATGGAACCTTGGATGTCACCGTCACCGATGAGTGAGATGCGACCCCCCGCTGCTCTGATCTCGTTGATGTAAGGCTCGTTTCTTGGGCGGTCGAGGACGACAGCTGTGACATCTGAAACCTGCTTTCCTAGCGCCTTGGCAACAGCGCGCAGGTTGTACTCGACAGGTGCATTGATATCGACCGTACCTACCGCGGCTTCTCCGACCGCCAGTTTGTCCATGTAGACGAGGCTTCCCGGTGCGTACATCGATCCGCGTTCGGCGAGTGCAATGACGGCCAGGGCTCCGCCGCGCCCCTCGGCCGTGAGTCGTGTGCCATCGACAGGATCAACGGCAACATCCACTTGGGGGAGCTGCCCGTTACCCACCACCTCACCGTTGTAGAGCATCGGGGCTTCGTCCTTTTCGCCTTCCCCGATGACAACGACGCCGTCAAGGCTGATGCGAGACAGCACCTGACGCATCGCGTCGACCGCTGCTTGGTCAACAACCTCCTTGTCTCCGCGTCCCTGGACGCGTGCCGCCGATATAGCGGCAGCCTCGGTCACCCGAACGAGTTCAAGGGCAAGGTTCTTGTCCGGGAGGTAGCTGGCAACCTGCATGGTCACACCATCCTGACGATCATGGCGTCACCCTGACCGCCGCCACCGCAGAGTGCGGCAACGCCAAGCTTTTCGCCCGTTGTGTGAAGCGCGTTGATGAGGGTCACGATGAGCCGGGCACCGGTCGCTCCGAGTGGGTGTCCGAGTGCGACTGCGCCTCCGTGGATATTGACCTTGTCGCGGTCGATGCCGAGCATTGCAGCTGAGTGCATGGCTACCGATGCGAACGCTTCGTTGATCTCGAACAGGTCGATGTCATCGATGCTCAGGTCGGTTCGCTTGAGAGCCACCTTGATTGCTTCGGCCGGTCGCTCGTGAAGCGTGGCGTCGGGTCCAGCGACCTGTCCGTACGAGACGATCTCGGCGATGATCGGGAGTCCTGCTGCCTCAGCGGCCGCCCGGTCAGCCACGACGACTGCCGCGGCCCCATCGGATATCTGTGATGCGTTTCCAGCGGTGATCGTTCCTTCCGCATGGAACGCAGGGCGCAGTCCGCGGAGGGAATCGATGGTGGTTTCTCGGCGAATCCCACCATCTTCGGTAACGATGATGTCGTCACCTCGGCGCTGCGGGATGGTCACGGGGGCTATCTCGTTCGCAAAGGCTCCGTTGTCTGTCGCAGCGGCTGCCCTCGCATGGGACATTTCGGACCACACATCCTGATCCTCACGCCCGATCCCGAGCTCATCGTTCTTCGT
>QQUL01000327.1 GCA_008501565.1 Armatimonadota bacterium | reverse complement strand
CGATTCCGCCAGCGCCGCCGGTTACCAAAGCGCTCTTGTCCGCAAGACCCAATTCCAGCGCCGCGACCATCGGCGCGGCCGGGATGCCATGGTCCCGATACCCTGCGACCCAGCCAGTCAGCCGACCAAGGAGATCACACGGAATGGAACTGCCACAGGAGATTCGGGACGCCCTCGACGAGAAGGTGTTTGTGCACCTTGCAACGCTCAATCCAGACGGTTCGCCGCAGGTATCTGCCGTGTGGGTCGGACGCGACGGCGACAAGGTGCTCATCTCGACGGCAACAGGTCGAGTCAAGCCTCGCAACATCGCCCACGACCCGCGGGTCGCGCTGTCGTTTTCTCCACCCTCGAAGCCGTACAAGAACTTCACACTCCAAGGCACCGTGACCAAGACCGCCGAGGACGGAAAGTGGCTCATCAACTCCCTGAGTGAGAAGTATCTCGGGGATCCCGACTACAAGGGAAAGCCTGGCGAAGTCCGGGTCAACTATGAGATCACCATCGACAACATAAGTACCTGGGGCTGACTCACAGGCCCGACCGGAGGGCGTTGGCATGCACATCTCGGCAGACGACCTGGTCGATGTCCTCCGTTCGGAGGGGTTGAGGATCACGAATCCCCGTCGACTGGTGTGCACCGTCATCGCCGAACGTCACAGCGACCATCTCACCGCGGCAGCGATATTCGACGCCGTGAGCACCAGGAGCGACGGCGATCTCGACATCGCAACCGTGTATCGCACGCTCGATGTCCTCGAGCAAGCCGGCGCGATCAAGCATGGCCACATCGGGCACGGACCAACCGTGTACCACCTCGCGTACGAGGCCGATCATCAGCATCTGGTCTGCTCGTCGTGTGGCTCCACGGTCTCCATACCGACGCGGGATCTTCGTTCGTTCATCGACGTCATCACCGAGCGAACCGGCTTCGTGCCTCAGGTTGAACACTTCGCGTTGTCAGGCCTGTGCGCAGATTGCGCCAAGAAGTCCACAACGGAGTAGTCTTATTGCAATCGACTCGCAATAAGGATCAACGTGCATATACCAGACGGATTCATCGGACCCGGCGCATCCGCCATTGCTGGTGTCGGGGCCGCAGGAGGGTTCGCCGTCGCGGTGCGACAGGCCAAGACCTACCTCACGGATCGACTCGTTCCTCTCGCCGCCTTGAGTGCTGCATTCGTGTTCGCCGCCCAGATGGTCAACTTCCCCGTTCTCCCCGGCATGAGCGGCCATCTCATCGGAGGTGTGCTCGCCGCCGTACTCATCGGACCCTCGGCGGGATATCTCGTCATGGCGATCGTTCTGGGGGTACAGGCGCTTGTGTTCGCCGATGGAGGGCTATCCGCACTCGGACTCAACATCATCAACCTTGGTGGCATCGCAGCCGTCGGTGGCTACTGGCTGTATCGCCTCATGCTGCGCTTCTCGAACGGGTCCTCGCGATCAGTGGTCATCGTGGCTGGGCTCGCGGCGGCTGTTTCCGTTCCCCTCGCTGCTGCCGGCTTTGCGGTGGAGTTCGCCCTTGCTGGCACAACGACATCGGTATCTCTGACATCGGTGCTGTGGGCCTTGGTCGGCACGCACATGCTCATCGGGATCGGTGAGGGCATTATCACCGCCGCCGTGATTGGTGCAGTGGTCCGATCTCGCCCCGATCTCGTGTATGGCGCTCCAACGTTTACCGGTGAGCGAACCGAGGATCTCGTCGTATGAACCGCAATCTCCGTCTCGCGATCGTCGCTGTTGTTGTCATCGCGGTCGTTGGTGTTGTTTTCAGCCAGTTTGCGTCCACAGAACCCGACGGTCTCGAGTTCGTGGCCGAACAGGAAGGATTCGCTGGGGCTGCGGAGGATCACTCTCTCGATGACTCACCACTCGCCGGCTACGGGGACGATGGCTCGTCGCGAGCGATAGCTGCAGTTGTGGGAATCGTCGTCACCCTCGGCCTTGGATACGGACTGTTCAAGATCTTGGGCAGATCCAACTCCGAGCATTCTGCTGTCGGAGACTGACATGGCCGATGGCCACGTCCATGCCCTGTACCTCCATGGACACTCCGTGCTTCATCGGATTGCTCCACAGATCAAGATCGTCGGAGCCTTCCTCATTGTCATCGGCATCGTTGTCACACCACGGGAAGCATTCTGGGCTTTCGGCCTGTACTTGCTTGCGATGGTGGTGCTTGCCGCAATTGCTCGCATTCCGCCGAGTTTCGCTGCACGGCGGATGCTCATCGAGGTTCCATTCCTCCTCGTTGCGCTGCTCCTACCGATCCTCGGCGGTGGACAGACGGTGGAGGTCTTTGGACTCTCCCTGTCGCAGGCCGGGTTGTGGGATGCGTGGAACATTCTCGCAAAGGCAACTCTCGGCCTCTCCGTCGCTGTCATCCTGGGCGCCACAACCCAGGTGCCTGAGATCCTTGTGGGCCTCGATGGGCTCAAGATGCCGTCCATCGTCACGGCAATTGCCGGATTCATGGTCCGATATGTCGATGTGATTCTGTCTGACTGGTCGAGGATGCGGATTGCAATGGCATCTCGAGCCCACGACGCCCGCTGGATCACCCAGATCGGTCCGATCGCCAGAACGCTCGGAGCCATTTTCGTGCGTACCTATGAACGAGGCGAACGCGTGTACCTCGCCATGCGATCTCGCGGCTACTCCGGTTCAATGCCAGCATCGGCGATTCCCGCGACTCCTGTTGCCCAGTGGATTCTCGGCGGAGCGGTCATCGCCTCGGTGTGGGCGATTGCTGCAATGGCGGTGCTGACGACATGAGCACCCCCGTCATCTCCGTCGACAACCTCTCCTATCGATATCCGGATGGGACGGCCGCGCTCGATGCGGTCTCCCTCCACATCCACCCCGGTGAGCGTGTCGCGCTTTTGGGTCCGAACGGCGCAGGAAAAACGACGCTCATTCTCCACATGAACGGCATTCACATGCCCCAAACAGGTTCCGTCTCGGTATCGGGTGTGCTCCTTGACAACTCGTCGGTGATGAACATTCGGCGTCGGGTCGGTGTC
>QQUL01000285.1 GCA_008501565.1 Armatimonadota bacterium | reverse complement strand
GGCGCGGCTCCTCGTTTCGAGACTGCGAGCAGCCGGGATCAGGGTCGACATGTCCGATGCCCAGCGATCAGTCAAAGCGCAATTCAAGGAGGCCGATCGACGACGATCGGTCACCGCGGTTGTCGTCGGCGATGAATGGAACCAGAACAACGTCACCATCCGCGATCTCGCAACGGGCGAGCAAGCACTCATTGGTGTGAAGGAGATCGCCGAATGGCTCAAGAACCGATGAAAACCGGTCTCATGAAGACGATCGGCGCCGGGTTGCTTCGGGAAGACGATTCGGGGACCGAGGTGCAACTCGCCGGTTGGATCGGTAGGCGTCGAGATCATGGCGGAGTCATCTTCATCGATCTGCGTGATTCCACCGGCTTCGCCCAGGTGGTGCTCAACCCCGAAGATGCACCGGCGTCACAAGACGTGCTTCATGGCCTGCGCACCGAGTACTGCGTGCAGGTGACGGGGACAGTCCGACCTCGGCCGGAGGGAACGATCAACACTGATCTCCCAACCGGAGCCGTCGAGGTCGTTGCCGAGCGGTTGACGGTTCTCAGCGCGGCAGAGACGCTGCCGTTTCCTCTGGACGGCCGTACGGACGTCGATGAGGGACTCAGGCTCCAGTATCGATATCTCGACATGCGACGCGAACGCGTTGCCCGCAATCTCAGGGCACGATCGAAGGCGATTCGTGCAATGCGAAACGTCATGGATGAGCAAGGGTTTCTCGAAGTTGAGACGCCGACCCTCATTGCTTCCACCCCGGAAGGTGCTCGTGACATGCTCGTTCCATCACGACTGAGGCAGGGCCAGTTCTATGCGTTGCCGCAGTCGCCCCAGCTGTTCAAGCAGTTGTTGATGATCGGTGGTGTCGAGCGGTACTACCAGATCGCCCGGTGCTATCGCGACGAGGATTTCCGAGCTGATCGCCAGGTCGAGTTCACGCAGCTTGACTTCGAAGGATCGTTTTGGGGACAGGAGGAGGTCCTCGAAACCATCGAACTGGTTGCTCGGCGCGTGGTCACCGATCTTGGACACTCCATTGCCCCTGATCCCTTCGTTCGCATGACCTACGCCGAGGCGATGGAGAACTATGGCTCGGACAAGCCAGACATTCGTTTTGACATGAAGATCGTCGATCTATCCGCGGTTCTTGCGCAGACAGAATTCAAAGCATTCGCCGGGGTTCTGGCGGACGGTGGTTCGGTGCGCGGCATCAACGGCGGGCAACTCGGACTCGCCCGTTCGGGGCTCGATGCACTTGTGTCCACGGCGCAGGAAGCCGGAGCCAAGGGTCTGGTGTGGATGGTCGTTGAAGACGATGGTTCACTGCGGTCGCCCGTTGCGAAGTTCCTTTCCCAATCCGAGCTGTACGCAATCGCAGAGGCCCTTGACGCTGTGCCGGGGGACACCCTGATGATCGTGGCCGATCGTACGAGTACCGTGCTTGAAGTCCTTGGACGGATGCGACTCCATGTCGGCCAGCCCGAGGGCCACGATGACCTTGCGTTCGCATTCGTCGTGGATTTTCCCGTGTTCGACGTTCACGAGGACGGCACGCTGTCTCCGGCTCATCATCCGTTCACCGCACCGGCGAGTCTCGAGACACTCGTGGATTCTCCCGAAACAGCGGTGTCCAAGGCATACGACCTCGTGTTGAACGGTTCGGAGCTCGGCTCGGGCAGTGTCCGAATCCACGATGCCTCAATGCAGGCGAAGGTCTTCGAGGTGATGGGGATCAGTGCCGACGACGCCCAACGGCGATTCGGTTGGTTTCTGGAGGCTCTCCGATACGGAACGCCTCCCCACGCGGGATTTGCGATCGGAATAGCGCGGTTCGTCTCGATTCTTCAGGGTGAGCCAAACATCCGGGAAGTCATTCCTTTCCCCAAGACACAAACGGGCGCTGACCCATTGACCGGGTCGCCGAGCCGCGTCGAGGAGGACCAACTCCGGGAACTCGGGATACGAATCGCTCCCGATGTCGTCGCTGCATGGGCCGAGGAAGGCGGCGGCGCCACTGCAACGCCCGACGTGTGATGTCGGCATCCGATCTCTTCGCTTCAGCACGAGAGGACGCAAAGCGGGCCGGCGCCCCCTTGCCAGCCCGAATGCGTCCTCGCACGCTCGACGAAGTCATCGGTCAACCCCATCTCCTCCGAGAGGGGGCGGCCTTCCGCTCCATGGTCGAATCGGGTCGCCTCGGATCCGTGATCCTTTGGGGGCCACCCGGTTCAGGCAAGACCACCCTTGCCCGGATTGCGGCATCAACGGTGGGCGGCGCCTTCGAGCAGCTTTCGGCCACCAGTGCAGGCGTCAAGGACGTGCGGGAAGTGCTGGCGAGGGCAGACCAGCGTCTCGGCGAGGGACGTGGACAGACTATTCTGTTCCTCGACGAGATCCACCGATTCACCAAGGCACAGCAAGACGCTCTGCTCCCCGGAGTCGAGGACGGGACGATCACGTTGATCGGTGCCACCACCGAGAACCCGTTCTTCGAGGTCAACTCACCTCTTATTTCGCGTGCAACCGTGTTCCGCACCGAGGCGCTGACCTCGGAAGAGGTTGTCCGTCTGATCCAAGCTGCTTTTGACGACCCGATGCGTGGGATCACCGGCGTCACGATCACGGATGAGGCCCGAAACGCAGTAGCGGAACGGGTTGGCGGCGATGCTCGCCTTGCGCTCAACACGGTCGACGTGGCGGCAACGATCGTTGCTGGCAGGGACGACACGGAGATCGGTCTCGCCGTTGTGGAGGAAGCGCTGCAGCGCAGAATCATCCGATACGACCGGGCCGGGGATCGGCACTACGACGTGATCTCCGCGTTCATCAAGTCGATGCGCGGGTCGGATCCCGACGCGGTGATGTACTGGCTCCAGACGATGATCGAGGCAGGAGAAGACCCGAAGTTCATTGCTCGCCGCATGGTGATCTTCGCCTCGGAAGATGTAGGGCTTGCCGATTCGACCGCGTTGACGGTTGCCACCGATGCGTTCCGCGCTGTTGAAGTGGTTGGACTCCCCGAGGCGAACTATGCAATGTCGCATGCGGCCCTCTACCTCGCACTCGCCCCGAAATCAGATTCCGTGAAGACCGCGATGGCAGCGACAGCAGACCTGATCGCCTCTGATCACTCGGGGGAGGTTCCTCCGCATCTGCGGTCTGGTTCGACGACCGGCGACAGGGATTTCGGCTTCGGAGTCGGATACCAGTATCCCCACAACGACCCTCGCGGCGTCGTCGAACAGACCTATCTTCCCGAGTCGATCGAAGGAGCCACGGTGTATTCGCCGAAGCGTGTCGGGGACGAAGCGAACCTCGCTGATCGGCTCGCCAAGATCGATCGGATCCTGGGGAAGCCGGAACGCACCTAGTGCATAGGGTGGTGGTACGTTGCGAAACATGTTCACAAGACTCAGATGGTTCCTCTACGGTGTCGTCGTCTCAGCGGTGGTTGCTGTGATGGTGGTGAAGCGTGCTCGGGCAATGAAGGAACGCCTCGACGCCGAGGGTGTCGGGCGTGTCGTCGCCTCCTACGCAGCGGATATCGTCGAGGCGTTTGGCAGATCCCTGCAACGTTCCGCTGACCGAGGTTCTCAAACGGTGGAGAGGCCGACGCCCGAGGGTTACGTCAGCAGATCACCGCGTCGCTAACCTCTGCGCCCTATGAACAGCAACGATGTGCGCAGCACCTTCCTCGACTTCTTCGAAGCAAACGACCACACCCGCGTGCATTCGGCATCGTTGATTCCTGTCGATCCTGCCCTGCTTCTGACCGTCGCGGGCATGGTGCCGTTCAAGCCATTCCTTCTTGGTGAGGAGGTACCGCCCTATCCGCGAGCAGTCAGTTCTCAGAAGTGCATTCGAACCGCAGACATCGAGGTTCTGGGAACAACAGCTCGCCATTTGTCCTTCTTCGAGATGCTCGGGAGCTTCTCATTCGGCGACTACTTCAAGGAGACCGCGATTCCCCTCGCGTACGAGCTGCTCACCGAGCAATACGGGCTTGATCCCGACCGACTCTGGTACACCGTTCACGACGACGACGACGAAGCCGCTGAGATCTGGATCGACGATGTCGGTATCGATCCGAACCGTGTGCAACGAACCGATCGTGACAACTTCTGGCAGATGGGTGTCGCCGGGCCAGCCGGACCGGACTCGGAGGTGTTCTTCGACCGGGGCCCCGACTACGGAAAAGAAGGCGGCCCAATCGTTGACGAAGATCGGTACATGGAGATATGCAACCTCGTCTTCATGCAGTACGTCCAGGATGAACCCTTCCATGTCGTTGGCGACCTTCCCATGAAGTCGATCGATACGGGTATGGGGCTTGAGCGAATGGCGATGGTCCTCCAGGGCGTGGAGTCCGTTTTCGAAACTGACATGCTTCGGGCGGTCATGGCAGTCGGCGAGAACCGGACCGGTGTGTCGTATGGCGCTGATGAACGGTCGGACGTATCGCTTCGCATCCTTGCGGATCACGGAAGAGCGCTGACATTTCTGATCAACGACGGCGTCGTTCCGTCGAACGAGGGCAGAGGCTACATCCTGCGTCGGCTGCTACGGCGCGTCGTACGCCACGCCCACCTTCTCGGTTCCACCGATCCAATCGTCCCGGCGCTGGTTGACGTCACCGTCGCCGAGATGGGTGTCGCCTATCCAGAGCTCGTCGCCAATGCCGACTTCATCAAGGAGATGGCCGAGCGCGAAGAAGAAGGATTCACGAGGACACTTGCCTCCGGTGAACAGCTGTTGCGGGAGGAAATCGAAGCGATGGGTAGCGAGCGTCAGATCTCGGGCAGCGTCGCATTCAAACTGCACGACACATTCGGGTTCCCCATTGATCTCACCGTCGAGATCGCAGCTGACCACGACCTGACCGTTGATCGAGAAGCATTCGATGTCGAAATGACCGCCCAGCGGAACCGGGCCCGGGCCGCTTTCAAGGCCGATCACGGAGGCGAGGAAGCAGAGACATACCGCACCGTTCTTGGCGGGATCGATCAGTCTGCCTTCGTCGGGTACGACGCCTTGGATTCTTCGGGAACCGTCCTGTCGATCCTCGTGGAAGGTGACACCGTCGCACGAGCCGAGGAAGGTACCGAGGTCGAGATCTTCGTCGACACGACACCGTTCTACGCCGAATCCGGCGGGCAGGTCGGTGACACCGGGACCATCACCACGGAGACGGGCGTGCTCAAGGTCCTCGACACGCAGTTCGCCCTTCCGGGCGTCCACGGACACAAGGCCAAGGTCATCAAGGGTTCCGTTCGCCGCGGCCAGGATGCGGCACTCGCCGTGGACGGGATGCGGCGGGAGCGGACACGGAAGAACCACACCGGCACACACATCCTCCATTGGGCGCTCCGGGACGTTATCGGAGACCATGTTCATCAGGCAGGCTCGCTCGTCGCCCCCGACCGTCTTCGGTTCGACTTCTCACATTTCCAGGCCGTCGCACCCGCCGAGTTGCACCACATCGAACGCGAAGTCAACGAACGAATCATCGCAAACGAGGCGGTCACCACGATCGAAACCTCCAAGGAAGAAGCAGAGAAGATGGGGGCGATTGCGTTCTTCGGCGACAAGTACGGTGAAACCGTCCGCGTCGTCAATACCGGAAGCTATTCCATCGAGTTCTGCGGCGGGACGCATGTTCCGTCCACCGGCCAGGTGGGACCACTCGTCCTGGTGAGTGAGGGTTCCGTCGGGTCGAACATTCGCCGGGTCGAAGCTCTCACGGGATCAGCTGCATACGGGCATCTGTCTGACCTTCGGGCAACCCTGACCGAGGTCTCCGAGGTACTCCGCACCCAGCCGGGCAGAGTTGTTGATACCGCTCGGTCCTTGACCGAACAGCTGCACGCAACCGAAGCGAGGCTTGGCGAGTTCGAGGAGCGCGATCGAGCGAACGCGGCGACCACATTGGTCAACGATGCAGAAGACGTCGGTCCGGCCAAGTTGGTATCGACCCGAGTCGATGGCCTCGGGGCGGACGGGGTTCGGTCACTTGCGTTTCAGATCCGTGACCGTATCGGTTCAGGGGTCGGCATCCTGGGATCGGTCACAGACGGGAAAGCGGCGTTCGTTGTCTTTGTCACGGACGATCTGGTGGATGACGCCACTTCAGCGGGCGCAATCGCCAGTCATGGTGCAGCGATACTCGGCGGGGGAGGGAGCAAGGATCCACGGCTTGCCCAGGCCGGTGGCCCTCATGCGCATGCCATGGATGAAGCGATCAGCGCTGCAACTGATGCAGCAAGGGCTGCGCTCACCTCGCCGTGACGAAACGGATCATCGGACTCGACCCCGGGGAGCGTCGCATCGGGGTCGCGGTATCTGACCCGACCGGTACCATCGCTTCACCGGAGCGATACATTGACACGTGGTCCGACGATGTGGATCAAACGCTGAGGGAACTGTGCGAAACAATGGACGCAGCGAAGATCGTTGTCGGTCTCCCCGTCAACCTTGATGGATCGGAAGGGTCGTCAGCGCAACGCGCCAGGGCGTTCGCTGCCCGTGTGAGCGATGTCACCGGTCTCGACGTCGAGTTCCAGGATGAACGCTTCACAACGCACACGGCTGAGTCGGCACTTGTCGCCGGCGGAGTCAAGCGACGGGCAAGAAAGGAAAAGCGGGATCAGGTCGCCGCAGCAGTGATGCTGCAGGCATACCTGGACCGACAGAGCTATGACACAGACCGAACATGACGCCGGGCCGTCGGCTCGAACCAAGCTTCTCCTGATCGGCGGTGCTGTTCTCGGTGGAATCGTCGTCCTGTTTCTCCTCGCCAATGGGGTAGCAAGGCTCGTATCGGGCGGCGGGGCTACGGTGGAGGCCGGTCAGCCTGTAACCGTTTCCGTTCAGCCGGGCTCCACAGCGACATCGATCTATCGACTGCTTTCCGATGCCGGCGTCGTGCCATACAACGACATCGAGGCCGCAACGACACAGGCACAGGCGGAGAGCTCGCTGCAACCAGGGACGTACAACCTCGAAACGGGCATGGAGGCCGGGGAGGTTCTCCGGCTGTTGCTCGAAGGAGGCACGGCGCCCGATTCTCGGACGATCACGATTGTCGAGGGCTGGACGGTCGCTCGCATCGTCTCGGAACTGGCGAACCGCACCGAGTTCGACATCAGCGATTTCACCGAGGCGCTTTCGAACGGGAGCGTCACCTCGCCGCTCCTCGCGCAGGCTCCAATCGAACTCGATTCACTGCAGCGCTGGGAGGGGCTGCTCTACCCCGCCAAGTATCAGATACCGGAGGGTTCGACTGCAGCGATGATGCTCCAGACGATGGCAGATGAAATGGTGGTCCGCTTCGAAGGAGTCGATTGGACCCCGCTCGCCGGAATGGATATCAGCCGATACGAGGCGCTCATCATCGGTTCCCTTGTGGAATGGGAAGCAGGTATCGACCACGATCGTCCGTTGATCGCCAGTGTGATCCACAACCGCCTTGCGGTGCCGATGCGTCTGCAAATCGATGCAACCGTCATCTACGCGCTCGGAGAGAACCCCGGTCGGGTACTGGCCGAGCACCTCGACATCGACTCGCCGTACAACACCTACAAGATTGATGGTCTCCCTCCGACACCGATTGGCACGGTATCGCAGGCGAGCCTGCAGGCAGCGATAAACCCCGCGTCCACCGAGTACCTGTTCTACGTCCTGGCCGACAAGGACGGTTCGCACGCATTTGCCACGACCTACGAAGAACACCAGGAGAACGCGGCGAAGGCAAAACGTGATGGGATACTCCCGTGAACTCCACCGGGCGCAGACGGTTTGCGATCGTTGGTGACCCGGTCATGCACTCGATGTCTCCTGCGATCCACACTGCGGGATACGCGGCGTACGACATCGACGCGGTATTCGAGCATCTTCCCACCACCGCAGACCAATTCGGACGTGTCGTTGCTGCTCTGAGGGCCGGGGAACTCGCAGGGGTCAACGTCACAATGCCCCACAAGGAACGAGCGTTCGCAGCGGTTGACGACCTCGACGAGGTCGCCAGACGGTCAAGGGCCGTCAATACGATCGTCGTGAACGACGGGCGGCTCGTCGGATACAACACCGATGTCGTAGGAGTACAGGTCGCAGGTACACAGGCCGGATTCAGCGACTCGGCCCCCGTCCTGGTCCTTGGAGCCGGTGGAGCGGCGGCCGCAGCGGTTGTTGCCATGGCCGACCGGTCCCTTTTCGTCTCGGCACGAAACCAACCAGACGCACGGGAATTGCTGGAACGCACGTTGACCGAAGCAACCGTCGTTTCGTGGGGTGAGGGGGTTGCCGGTGCGATTGTCGTCAATGCCACGCCGCTCGGAATGAGAGGGGAAGAGCTTCCGGGCGATGTGCTTGTCGTCGGGTCCGGATTGCTCGACATGACCTACGGACAGGGTCAGACCACAGCATGTGAGCTGTATCGAAGGCTCGGGCTGCCGTGTGCCGATGGTTTCGACATGCTGGTAGCGCAGGCTGGCTCCGCGTTTGAACTGTTCACCGGAATTGCCCCCGACCTCGACATCTTCCGCTTGGCGATCAAAGGCTCCTGACCCGCCGACGCGGGTTGAGTCCTCGCATCTCGTCGCTCTCACCGTATCCTCGCCTGCGATGCTCATCCTCGCCGCCCTCGCAGGACTCCTCGGATTCGGGGTGGGTCGATCCATCGTTGCGTTGTCGGATGCACACCGCCATGGTCGGCCCGATCGCTGGATCACACCGATGTGCGGTGATTGCGGCTCGACGCTGACGCTGTTGGCAACACGCTGCAGGAGCGGGGGACATCCTCAGCGAGGCTGGAACACAGTGATCATCCTCGCGAACACCGCACTCACGGCCGCCATGGTGGCTGTGGTCCCGAGTCTGTGGCTGCTGCCTGCGTATGCGGTCTTCACGGCTGCGATGGTCCTGCTGACCGTCACCGATCTCGACACCAAACTCATACCGAATCGGATGCTCGGACCGGCGACGGCTCTGGGAGGGTTCCTGCTTCTCGTCGGGTGGCTCTTCGACTCATCTGCCGGTTCCCCATTGCGGGCACTCGGCGGTGCGGCGGGTTACTTCTCTGCGATGTATCTCCTTGCGATCATCGCCCGTGGAGGGCTTGGCTTCGGGGATGTCAAGCTCGCGGCCCTCATCGGCATGTTTACAGGTTTCCTCAGTTGGGAAGCTGTCCTCATCGCAGGCGTCGGCTCATTCCTCATCGGGGGAGGAACCTCGCTCGTATTGCTTGTGTTTCGCATCCGTGGCCGAAAGGACGCCATCCCGTTTGGCCCGTTCATGACACTCGCTGCCATGATCGCGGTGCTGTGGTGGGAACAGATCACCGCGTGGTACACAGGCTGACGTACCGGAGACCGCCCCCGGATCGCCTACGCTTCCTGCATGCTTCGCTTCATCACTTCAGGAGAATCCCACGGACCGGGCCTCGTTGCCACGGTCGAGGGGCTACCAGCCGGACTGGCAGTGTCCACCGAGGGGATCGCTGACGAACTTGCCCGCCGACGCCTCGGGTATGGGCGCGGTGCAAGGATGGCCCTCGAACGCGACGAGCTTGAGATCCTCGGGGGTATTCGATTTGGCACAACCCTTGGCGGACCGGTCACCGTCCTTGTCCGCAACACGGAGTGGCCAAAGTGGCAAGCACAGATGTCCCCGGAACCCGGCGAGGCATCCAAGCGGGAGGTCAAGCCGCGACCAGGGCATGCCGACCTCGCAGGAATGCTCAAGTACGACACGCACGACGCCCGCGACATTCTCGAACGTGCCTCGGCTCGGGAGACAGCGGCACGTACGGTGGTGGGCTATCTCGCCAAACAGGTACTTGCCCTGATCGGTGTCGACGTCTTCTCCCATGTGGTGCGGATCGGTTCCGCAACGGTTGAGAATTCCGCAGTACTGCCAACACCATCAGATCTTCCCAAGATCGACGCATCACCTGTCAGGGTGTTCTCGTCCGACACGGAAGCGGCGATGGTCGCCGAGATCGAGGCTGCCACCGAAGCGAAAGACACCCTGGGCGGTGCCGCGGAGGTACTCGCATACGGACTTCCGCCCGGACTCGGGAGTCATGTGCACTGGGATCGCAAACTCGACGGTCTCCTCGCCGGTGCCATCATGTCGATCCAGGCCATCAAGGCGGTCGAAATCGGCGATGGCATCAGCCAGTCTCGATCTCGGGGTTCCGATGCCCACGACGCGATCACAACCGACGGCGAGGGGTTCGGGCGCCGAACCAACCGAGCCGGTGGGCTTGAAGGCGGTATCACAACCGGTGAGGTCCTGCGGGTTACCGCCATGATGAAGCCGATAGCGACGATCATGAGACCACTCGACACCGTGAACGTCGACACGAAGGAGACGGACAAGGCTTTCCGGGAGCGTTCCGATGTGTGTGCTGTGCCGGCAGCGGGAGTGGTTGCTGAGCAGATGGTCGCCTATGTCCTGGCAAACGAGGTCTTGCGCAAGTACGGCGGCGACACCGTGGGGGATGTCACCGCTGCCCACGCCTCGTATCTCACCCGTCTCTCCGAGTTCTAGCCATGGCGCATCTTTGGTTGATAGGCATGATGGGAACGGGCAAGACCACGGTCGGTGCCCTCGTCGCAGAGCGATTGAAGCGTCCATTCGTGGACCTCGACACCGAGATAATGCTCGCTACCGGTCGTACCGTTCCCGAACTGTTCGCCGAGGGGGAAGCCGAGTTTCGCGCCGCAGAGTCAACCGCACTCGTTGCAGCCTCACATCGCAGTGATTCGGTGATCTCGACCGGTGGGGGAGCAGTCCTCGCGAAGGCGAATCTTGAGACCATGCGGGCAACGGGAGTCACGGTGCTGTTGACCGCCTCGACCGACACGATCATGGATCGCATCGGTGATGGACCAGATCGTCCCCTGGCCCACAGCCGTGACGCTGTCGCGGCAATTGCCGACCTGCGAACTGCCGTGTATCTCGAAGCGAGCGATCATGCTGTCGACACGGAGGGCAAAGACCCCCTTGCGGTGGCGGAGGAGGTCCTTGCGTGCGTCGCCATGTGATCTTCGAGGGTGAAGAACCGGTTTCACAAGTGGTCGTCGGGCGAACCCTGACCGACGAGATCGCGCAGGCAGCGGCGAAAACGAGTACACGGGCTGCAATCCTGACACAACCCTCAACCCTGCCCTATGGCACCGCAATCGCAACGGCGTTGCAGTCCGTCGGACTCGAAACCACCTGCCACACGTTGCCAGACGGAGAGGAAGCGAAGAGTCTCCGCGTCGTCGAAGAGACCTATCGCATACTCAATCGGGCCGCTTTCACGCGGGGGGACCTCGTGATCGGGGTTGGGGGAGGAGCCCTCACGGACGTGGCGGGCTTTGTCGCGGCAACATACCTCCGAGGTGTGCCGGTGATGTATGTCGCGACTACCCTGCTCGGTGCCGTTGACGCATCGATTGGGGGAAAGACCGCTGTAAATGTGGATGGGAAGAACCTGGCGGGAGTCTTCGCACATCCGACAATGGTGTTCAGCGACATCGATGTCCTCGACACTCTGCCACATCGACTCAAGGTGTTGGGTGCCGCTGAGGCTGTCAAGACCGGGTTCATTCAGGACATGGAGATCGTCGAGGCGTACGAGGCATCTCCTGTCAAAGCCGTCGATCTCGAGTTCATCGTCAACCGATCAGTCGCGGTCAAGGTGGATGTCGTCAACGGAGACTTCACGGAACAGGGGAGAAGAGCAATCCTGAACTATGGGCACACCGTTGGACACGCAATCGAAACAGCCTGCGGCATGACGCATGGTGAGGCCGTCGCCATTGGCATGGTTGCGGCCGGTGCAGCATCACGGGCCGCCATGGGGTTCACCGGTGGGATGCGACAGACCGATGTTCTGGGCAAGCACGGCCTCCCGCGCCGGGTCGCTCCGACCGCCC
>QQUL01000335.1 GCA_008501565.1 Armatimonadota bacterium | reverse complement strand
GATTCGGTCAAGACTCACAGAGTTTGGGCTGAGTACGGGTCCAGACTTCGCATCCGGCCACCTCGATGAGCTTGTCTCAATCCAACTCCTCGAATCAAGAGAAGCCGAGCAACACAAGCGTGACAGCACTCGAACTGCATCGCATGAAGACTCGGCTCCGACCAACGACGTCAGCCCAACGGAGGAGCTGCTCGTGCAGAACATCCCGGCCGCAACCGGCGGTGTTCTCTCAGTCACGCCCGAACACAGTCTCGACAAAGCCCAAAGCGAAATGCAGGCCAACGACTATTCCCAGCTCGCAGTGATGACCGGTCCTCGCGCGCTCGTCGGCACGATCTCCTGGGAGTCAATTGCTAAGGCTCAGATCCTCCAGAAAGGCGACACGGTCTTGGCGTGTATGGATCCCAGGCCGGCCCTTGTCTACGCGGAACGGCCGCTGCTCGACATTGTTCCCCAGGTGTATTCGAAGGGCTACGTATTCGTGAGAGATCACACGAACGTGGTCGTCGGGATAGTCACCAGCGCGGACCTGGCGTACCAATTTGCACTACTGACAAAGCCATTTCTTCTGGTCGGCGAGATCGAGCGCATAGTACGCCAAGCAGTTGACCGCGTGTTCTCAGTCGATGACCTCTTCAGCGTGGTACCGCCGGACTATGACAAGGAAATACTGGGGGCGCAGTCGCTGACACTTGGGCAGCTTCAGCGCCTTGTCGAAGGCGCTTTTGCCAGGCTCGGTTGGAGAGCAGACCGGAAGATTGTGATTCGGGAACTTGATGCGATCCGAGAGATCAGAAACGATGTCACGCACTTCAGCCCCGACCCTGTGAGCGACGAGGACGTAGTTCGCCTGGAAAGGGTCCTTGCCTGGTTTCGGGATCTCGAATCTTCACCCGCCGACCTCGCTGACACAACGAGCTCGAAACCAACAATGACCTGAGCACCATCGCCGACCCAGCTAGGGACACGACCGCGAATCAAACACGCTCCCTAATCTCGCCGATCATCGATCTGGTCTGGCGAGAATCATATCTGGTTTCCCGGAGTCCACCGCGACTTCGGTTTCGCTGTTTATGTGGTGACAAGGCGTGCTCCATCAGATCTCTTCGCAGCTGGCTTCCAACTCACATCACCAGACGAACTGCTGCTCGCGCGGCAACGCCCATACCAGTACTCGGCGGATTTGGTGAGATCGATCGATCCGGACACTCTCCTGATACCAGAAGTCAGGCCCGGACTAGATGCCCATGTGATGTCGAAGCTAGTCACTAACCGCAAGACCTTCGGTGAGCAGAACCGCGAACGTGGCTGGCACCCGTATCGGCGTGAGCTCGATATGGGTAACGATGCTCACCTCTTCACGAAACACGCAAGCGGCCTCCCGGTTTATGAGGGCCGAATGGTCGACTTCTACGACCACCGGGCCAAGGCGTACATTTCGGGTGCTGGAAGAACCAGCAAGTGGACACCGCGCATTCCATTCGATTCACCCAACAAGCAGATCACTCCCCAATGGTTCGTTCCTGTGGAAGATCTGCCCGCGAAGCTGAACGATTCTTGGAAGCGGTACCGAATCGGGTTCTTGGATGTAGCGAACGCCCAGAACCGGCGCTGCCTCACTGCTACGATGGTTCCTCCAGGCTCAGTGTGTGGCGATACCGTGCCGACGGTCTCCTTCGCCACGGGGCAAGAGTGGCGCTACGCAGGGTGGCTTGCAGTCGCCAACTCGATCGTGATGGATTTCATTTCCCGACGACGAATCGGCCTCCACATGAAGCCCTTCATTATGGACGGTCTGCCATTCCCCGAAATCGAGCCACACTCACTGGTCGGTCACAGACTCATCAACAATGTCCTGAGGCTTATATGCGTGTCAACCGAAATGGGCGGATTCCGGTCACAGGTGCTCGCCAGTGTCGATCTTCCGGCTCACCTAGGAACACCACCGGTAATCGAACTCGCCGACCGCGCCCAATTACGGGCTGAGATTGATGCTCTAGTAGCCCGTGAATGCTTCGATCTCACCCGCGATGAATTCGAGCATGTCCTCGATGATTTCCCGACCTTGCGGAGACAGGAAGAGAAGCCTCACCCAAAGGGTCTGGGCGAGTACCGCACTAAACGCCTCGCCCTTGAAGCCTTCGACAAACTATCCCCAGACGACACGCGAGGAGAATGACATGGTTGCCAGACCAATCGATGCCGCCGAGGGATACCGATTGTTTCAGCAGGCACATGGGGCTGTTTCACTCGATGAGATCAACGAGTATCTTCGCGGTCTCGGCCTGCTCGAGGTCTCACCGCGGATGCTCGTGCACTACGAACGTCTATATCGGCACGGCTACAGCTCGTACATTCCGATCAACCGGCTGGATATCGCGCTTGCCGGAGAGGACGCGTGGTCCGCTGAACTTCAGGCACGCTACCCCGAAATCGCTCAGCCAACAGATGGTGAAGCCATTTGGGATAGTCGCGTCCGTGCGGTCAAGGTCCTTTCTCTAGGGGTCTCGACTGCCACAGTCACGGGAGACCAAATACCACAAGCAGGTGCTCCCATCGTGCTTCGACTGCTCACCACTGGTATCGAGAGGAACGGCACAGTCAGTCGTTCGGACCGAAACAGCGGTCGTTTCCATATCGCGTTCGATCCATACACGAGTGTGCCCCTGGCACCAGCAGACTCCCCGATTACAGGTTCTCTGCGCGTTGAACTTCTGGAAAGCGCTGAGAACCTCGTGGCCATTGGCGACATCATCCTCAATCTCGACAGATTCCTAGTGCGAGCGGATCCTTCCCAGACTTCCCTAACGCGGGTCCGCAGCCTCGCCATGAGATCCCCAATCGAGATCCTGATCATCGGCGGCTTACTCCTCGACGGTGCCCTCAGGATAGCTGAGAAGGTTATCCGAATGCGGAAGGACTGGCACGAGGGTACGAAAGCTGCCTATGAGTCTCAAGGAATCCGGCTGGACAACGAGAAGCGCACAGCCACCGCCCAGATGGAGACAGATGCAAAGCTGAAGAAGGCACTCCAGCGGGAGG
>QQUL01000087.1 GCA_008501565.1 Armatimonadota bacterium | reverse complement strand
ATTCATGCGGCAGCGGTTGTGCTTTCACCTGAGCCATTGACGAACATCGTCCCGATTCAGCGCAAGGGCGAAGGTGCCGAGGTGGTGACTCAGTATGAGATGCACGGAGTCGAAGAGCTTGGTCTCCTCAAGATGGACTTCCTCGGTCTGCGGAACCTGGCGACCATTGAGCGAGCCCTCGAACTTATCGAGCGCAACACTGGTGAGCGTCCGGACATCGACCATGTGCCGCTTGATGACGAAGCGGTTTTCGACATGTTCCGCGCCGGAGACTCCATGGGGGTCTTCCAATTCGAGGGTGGACCGATGCGTGCCCTCATGCGCAACCTTGGACCGGACGAGTTTGAACACCTGATCGCGCTCAATGCCCTCTACCGACCGGGGCCGCTCGGAGCGGGCATGCATCTCGAATATGCCGACCGCAAGAACGGGAAGTCAGCGGTTGAGTATCTTCACGCCGATCTCGAACCTGTTCTGTCCGGGACCTATGGCGTCATGGTCTACCAGGAACAGGTCATGCAGGCGGCTGAGCGCATCGCTGGCTTCTCGATGGCCGATGCGGACAGTCTCCGCAAGGCAATGGGGAAGAAGATCCCGGCGGTCATGGACGAGCAGTTGGAGAAGTTCGTAGCGGGGTGTGTCGAGCACGGTTACGACGAAGATCTCGCGAGAGAACTGTTCGGCTTCATCGAGCACTTCGCCGGCTACGGGTTCAACAAGAGCCACTCAGCGGCGTATGCATATGTCGCCTATCAGACGGCATGGCTGAAGGTCCACCATCCCGCCGAATACATGGCGGCACTGCTGACATCGGCAAAGCAGAACAAAGACCGAACGGCGGCGTATCTCCACGAATGCCGGATGATGGGAATCAATGTTGCGGTTCCGGGCGTCAATGTTTCTGAACGGGATTTCCTCGCACACGACGGTGAGATCATCTTCGGTCTATCGGCGGTCCGCAACGTCGGCGAGGCGGTGACGGATCTCATCGTGGCAGAGCGAACCAAGAACGGACCGTTCACGTCGTTCTTTGACTTCATCGACCGTGTCGACGTGCAGGCCCTGAACAAGCGGACAATCGAGTCGATGATCAAGGCCGGTGCCTTTGACAACCTCCACGACTCTCGCCGTGGCCTGCTTGAAGTTGCCCATCAGATCGTTGATGCGACCGTTTCGCGCCGCAGGGCCGAGGAGGCCGGTCAGTTCAGTCTGTTTGGTGGTGCATCCTCCGACATCGACGATGTCAAACCGGACATTCCGGAGCACGAATGGGACAAGAAGGTTCGGCTTGCATTCGAGAAGGAGATGCTCGGGCTCTACGTGTCAGATCATCCTCTCCTGGGTGTCGAAAAACTGATGGCATCGATGACGGACACCGAGATCCCGGAACTGTGGGAGCGTGAGGATCGCTCGCAGGCAACCATCGGCGGCGTGATCGGCGCACTCAACCGCCGATACACCCGGGCCCAGAAGCCCATGGTTTACTTCACGGTTGAGGGCTTGACGGGAGCTGTCGAAGCCGTCGCCTTTCCGAACGTTGTCGAAGAGTACGGCCCGATGATTCGCGAGGATGCCGTGTTGGTGCTCAGGGGGAGGATCGATCACCGAGGTGACGACGTGAAGTTCATTGTTCAAGGGGTCACGGAGCCTGAGTTGACGTCCGATGCCAGTGTTCGTGTCCGCGTCTCGGCATCGCGGATGTCGGAGTCGGTCGCCCAGAAACTGAAGCTGGTCCTGGCGAACCATCCGGGATCGTCACCGGTGTACATCCACATGACCGGCGAAAAGGGCGAACGCATCGTCCGTGTGAGCCCGGAACATGCGGTGAACCCGCGCTCTGCTCTTTTTGCGGAGTTGCGTGAACTCTTTGGCCCGACGTCAGTGATGTAGCTCAGCTGTCGAAAACCGTCACGCCCTGCACCAGATCGGCGAGTTCGTCGAGTGTGGTCGGTGGCGGCACCTGCCAGGTGAGTTCATAGACCGGGAGACCGTATCGAGCAGACAGCTCCCTGGCCGCCTCGAATTGTCGTCGAGCTTCCGACGCCCACTTGTCAAGGTTGGCGACCGCCCGGGTGGCGAGTGCGGCGTCGTCGGTGTCAGGTGGATCCGACGCCAGGGCGGCGTTGATCCACGACTCGGGGAGCATCCGGTTGAAGAGGATCGAGGTTGGAGCGACCTTGATCCCCTCCAGTTCATCGAAGAACCGTCTCGTTTCGTGGATCGGTGTCGGCTCGGCGGTGGTCGCGATGACGGTTTCGGCTTCCCGCAGGTGACGTTCGATCGACTTCGAACGAACGGTCAGCCGGTCATACATCGTGCGCAGATCGAGCAGGAAGTCGGCGACGTCCGAGAGCATCGGACCCCCGAGTACGGTGTCCGCGAGCCGCAACATCGGCCTTGCCGTGAACCGGTACAGAATGGATCTCCCCGGGAGCGAAGAACCGGTGAGCCAGCGCAGGAGCTTGCCGGACATCAGGTCGCCGGTCTTGGCAGGTGCAAGGAAGAAGTCGATGCCGCCTTCGGACGGAGGAGTGTCAACAACCAACACGTCGTAGTGCCCGGACTCGATGTATTCGGCCATCCGTTCAGCCGCCGCATACGACTGGGCGGCGGGAAAGCGGTCCGCCATCGCACGAAAGTATGGATTGACAAGCAGACGGTCGGCAACAGCAGGTTCTGCGTACCGGTGGATGATCGCCTCCCATGAAGCTGACACATCGAGCATCGCTGCGTACAGATTCGGTTCACCCGACACCTGCTTGGGAATGTCCCCGAGCGCCCCGACACCGAACGCGTCGGCAAGGCGTTTTGCCGGGTCGATGGTCAGCACGAGCGTCGAAGAGCCGCTGCGGGCAAGTGAAACGCCGAGACCCGCGGACAGGGTCGTTTTTCCTACGCCTCCCGCACCGGTGACGATCAGCGTTTGGGTCATCGAGAGCTCAACTCGTCTGCCAGCTGAACTGCCACTTCTCCGGGTGTTGTCACTCCCATGAGATAGGGGAGGGAGACATTCACATCGATTTCGGATATCCAGTGGTTCTGGAGTGC
>QQUL01000037.1 GCA_008501565.1 Armatimonadota bacterium | reverse complement strand
ATCACCAAAGATGGGGCGTGCCGCTTCGGCCAGGGAGAAGTCCTCGGCGACAATGATCTCGGGCAGCGTCAGATTGCCGGCCACGGCGGCGGCGATCGCCAGGTACACGATGGTGCAGATTCCAATGGCAATTATGATCGCTCGTCCCGTGTTGCGGTGGGGATCCTTTATCTCACCTCCGCTGTTGGTGATCGTGGTGAAACCCTTGTAGGCGAGGATCGCCAAGGCAACCGCGGCCAGAAAGCCGTCAGGAGACGCCTCAATTCCCGCTCCATCTGATCCCGACGTGAGATTCGCCAACTCGGCGAACCACAAACCGACAACTGCGAACAGGCCTAGACCAGCCACTTTGATCACTGCCATCACGCCCTGGGTTGCCTGCATGGCCCGGTTTCCGGCGATGTTGACGGCGAACGCCACGGCGAGCAGCATCACGGCCAGGGCTGGCACCCAAAAGCTGACGGGTTTGAGGTCGACCACCTGAAGGACGTACGCCCCGAACGTTCGGGCAACGAGAGCCTCACTGATCACCATCGACACATACATGAAGAGAGCGAAGACACCCGTGACCGTGCCCGGCCCGTACTGTTCCCGCAGGAACATCGCCACCCCTCCCGAGGAGGGGAATGCGTTCGAGAGCTTCACATACGAGTATGCACTGAACGCGACCACGATGGCGGCGACGACGAACGCCAGGGGGAACAGGTCACCGGTCAGCCCTGCGGTCTGACCGGTAAGAGCAAAGATTCCCGCTCCGATCATGACCCCGGTTCCGAGAGCCACGGCTCCCGGCAACGTCAGGCTCCCCGGGACATCCTCGGGTGCCTGGAGCTCGGATGCCGTTGTGTGATCGCGCTGTGATTCAGTCATGGAACCTGCTACCGGATCGCTGAACCGGTCCGGTCAACGATCGTATGCTCAACGATGCGGTCCACCATCCCGTGAATAGCCTTCTCAGAACCTTCACCGCATCATTCCCCGTGCTATTGATTTCGACATTCACCAACTTGCAACCTCGACCGTACACCTTCTACTCGACTGGAATGTCAAGCAGGCTGGCACTTCTCGCGTTCGTGCGGTGTACTCACACGGCGGAGATACAGTGGATGCCATGGCACGGCATCCGACCTTGGCCCTGATCCTCGTTCTCGGGGTCTTGATCGCTTCCTGTTCCGGTTCTGGATCAGACGACGACATCGGGGACTTCTCCCAAATCGTCCAATCAGATCCCGTGGTTGAGGTCGATCCATCAGGAACTGTTGCCACGCTACGAGTCTCCACAACGATCAACGCTGTCTGCGCTGTCGTCTATGGAACCGATGGCCCTTCCGGGTCAATCGCCACGGACCAGGACATGGGCATCGGTGGCCACTCGGATCACAACGCGAGGATGACGAACCTTGAGCCCGGGACCCGATACCAGTACCGGCTCCAAGGGGTTGGTGTCGACGGGCGAATCTACAGGAGTGATGTCATGACCTTCGATACACCGGCGAGCGCCCCAAATGCAGCGGGCGAGAACGTCGCCGTGGGTGCTTCCGTCATCGACGTGAGTTCGGAGTTCTCCAACGATTTTGCTGCTGCCAACGCCCTTGATGGAAATCTCGCGACCGAATGGTCGACACGAGGTGACGGCGATGACGCGTTCCTCACGATCGACCTTGGAAGGGACGTCGAGGTGTCGGCGGTGGGTTTCAGGACACGCTCGATGAGCGATGGCTCAGCCACAACCGATACGTTCACCGTCGACGTGGACGGCACCACATACGGACCCTTCGCTGTAGGACCGACTCCATCAGCGAGTCAGTTCACCGCTAGGGTGCTCACGTTCAACGTCGAGACATCGAGTGGCGGGAACACCGGGGCCTTGGAGATCGAGGTGTATTCACGCTGACCATGTGCAGGTCGTCACCCCAGCTGCCTTGGGCGACATCCACGGCGAATGGCGAGTTCGATGCTCAGTATTCGCACCTGAAGATCTCGGGACCACGATTCCGGTACGTCTCGATGAATTGCTCGATCTCAGGGTCGATACTGTCGTACGCCTTCAGACGATTCCACGCGGTGGCAACCACCGGCTGGCTGAGTTGTGCGTTCGGAGACAAGACGACACGGTCATCGAACCGGTTCACGAGTCCTTCAAGATCTGATATCTCTTCCGTCGTCATGGAAGGCTGATACCAGATCACAACGACGCCGTGCTCAAGGGCGTGCACAGCAAACTCAGCTGGCATCTGCTGGTCATATACCCCGCAACGCGGCGACCTCGCGGCATGAACTCCGCTTGTCGGTGTTGCCGTCGCATACACCACCGGTTCGCCCGACTCCACATGGCCCCCACCCTCATCGGCCTGCTGAAAAACACCTGGGAGTTCGTCAGCTATCGCCTTGTCCACAATGATGAAACCGAGCGCCCCAAGGACGACCACAGCCACACCGGAAAAGGCTCCGATTCGTATCCAACGCTTACGTTTCGCGACCTGGCTGGCTCTGGCTTCGGCGAGCTTGCGCTCCTCGCGTCTGGCCCGCTTAGCGGCCTGCTTCTCCCCGTTGGCAACGTCCCTCGTCGGCTGCTTCTTTTTCGCCAACTGTGCTTCTCCTCGACTCGGCCCTGAACAGTGGTCTCGCCAAGCAACAGGCTCCAAGAAAGCCCTATTCCGTAGCCAGCCACGTTGAACATCAAGACCCAAAGGAACCCACCCCTGCCGAGGTGAGGTGCTCTACGCCTCAATGTAGTATATGCCTGAACCTCGAGGCTGCCGCGAGGAGCTGTGTCAACGTTCAAGGGGATCACGACGTGAAGAAACTCATTGCGCCAGCGATCATCGTCGGTGTGGTTGCTGCCGTCATAGCCATCGTGGTATTCGGGGGAAACGCACCGCCTCCTATTGATCCGATGACTGGTCAGAGCGACTTCAACATCCCGCCGCAAGATTCGGAACTCGTTGCAGAGGGTGAGGTGTTGTATCAGGTGAGCTGCGCGGCATGCCATGGTTCCGACCTCAGAGGAACAGACTTGGGGCCCTCGCAACTGTCAGTTGTCTACCAGCCGGGACAT
>QQUL01000108.1 GCA_008501565.1 Armatimonadota bacterium | reverse complement strand
CATGCGAACAGTGTGTTCATCCAGTCGACCGTCTGGCAAGACTATCTAGTGGTGGTGTCCGGTGATGGCATTGCCTTCTCGTCGATTGCCGAGTCGACCGGCGAGTAGGGCAACGGTCGTTAACTCGGGTTGGAGCCTCCTATTCCGTGTGCTGGAATTCGAAGCGCTTCTGATCCGGCCGGTGGGTGAGACGACGTGCGGCGCCGAACAACTGTTCATGCTTGAAGAGTTGGAGCCGGAGGCGGGATTTGAACCCGCGGCCTACGCATTACGAGTGCGTTGCTCTACCCCTGAGCTACCCCGGCGGAAGGCAGGATGATACCAAGTGGTGTCGGACAGTCTCTGCCGATTGCTCACGACAGCACGGCTTCCAAAGCCGAGTCGATGGTGCTGTGTGTAAAGGTGAATCCCGATGCCTCAAGAACCGCCGGCTTGAGTCTGTGCGACACGTAGGCAATGGCGTCGGCGAGTTCACTGCCGAGGCGGATGTTCAGCCCAATGCGGGGAGTCGGTAGGAACGTCGGACGGTGCAGGGCAGATCCGAGAGCCTTGGTGAACTCGCTGTTGGTCACCGGATTCGGTGATGCGACGTTCACTGGTCCCGAGATGTCATTGTCAATCACGTGGAGGAAGGCTCGGATGCAATCGTCATCCGATATCCACGACCACCACTGCTTGCCGTCGCCGATGCGCCCACCAATCCCCAACTTGAACAGCGGAATCATTGGGGCGAGTGTTCCCCCGCGATCGGAGAGGACAAGGCTCGTGCGCATGTTGACCACACGGACCCCCGCTGCCTTCGCGGGGCGAGATGCACCCTCCCACGCACCACACAACTCGGCGAAGAAGCCATCACCGACCGGTTCAGTTTCGTCCAGGACGTCGTCTCCTCGATCACCGTAGATGCCCATCGCCGATGCGGTCACGAGGACGGGTGGCGGATTGGCCATCTTCTCCATGGTCCGGGCAACCGTCCCCACCGGTTCGACCCGAGACGACCGAAGCAGAGCCTTGCGGTCCTCGTCCCACCGCTTCCCAGCGATGGGCGCCCCGTTGAGCACGACCACCGCATCCGTTCCGTCAAGTACCGACGGGTCGAGACTCCCCGTACGCGGACCCCACACCTGTGTGTCGGGAGGCAGATCGCCGTCTGGTCGCGATCGAACAAGGGTCACGACATGGTCGCCTCGCTCCCGCAGGGTTTCGACCAGTCCGGAACCGATCAGACCAGAGGCCCCTGCCAACACGACTCGTTTTCTTGTCATAGATCCATCCAATCAGACAGATGACGGTCCACCACGTCGAACCAATCAGCGGTCATCGAGCCGATCGGGTCAATCCGGTCGGCATAGTCATACCACCACAACGGCTCGCAATACCACAGCCTTACCGCAGTTCGGTTGAACCCCCGGTCGATCGGCGACAGGCTGTGCTGCGTACCGTAGATCGCCGTGGGGATCAGCGGAGCACCGGTCATCCAAGAGAGCCAGGCGGCTCCCCTCTTGGGATCGTCAACGCCCCATCGCTCAACCCTTCTCCCTTCCGGGAACAGTCCGATCGCCTCACCCGATTCAAGGTGATCGATCGCCGCCCGCATGGCAGCGATGGGATAGCCGTCGCGGTCAAGCGGAATCGCCGCGTAGTACTTCATGGTCAGGTCAAAGAGTCTGGAGCGTCCAAACAGCTCATCAACGGCAAGGAACCGGATATCACGCTTTGCGTTGAAGCCGATGAACGGGGGATCAAGGTGAGAGAAGTGATTCGCAGCCACAATGAATGGGCCGTCGGCGGGAAGATGCTCGTCCCCCACCACCGAGATGTCGAAGTAGAGGCGAGAGAGCATCCGTGCGGGTCTGCGACTCACCGCGTCAATCGCTCGGAACGCCGATGGACGTCTACTCATCTCGGCCGAGATCCACGAACAGCGACGCGAGCGCGAGGGTCGGTCGTTGGTTCGCGTTGAGCGCGTCGATCGCAGCGAACACCCTCTCGGCGTGCATGATCGCCGTCGGGACGTCGATTCGCGCCAACAATGCCACATCGACATCGGAGTTCTGGACTGGCGCCCCGACCTGTGACGCAGCGGTGTCACGATAGAAGCTGGCCAACAGCTCAAGACCGGTCGCGTACAGTGCATCGGATGCCCGTGCGAGCTCGCGCTGCTGACGCTCTTGGAAGGCCTTCGGTGCGTTGTCATCCGGGTACAGCGTCAGCCGCTCAACTCCCTGCCGCTCTTTGATTGCATCCAGGAGCGGGTCGGTCGCCTCGAGGACTCGCGATACGAGCCGGTAGGCATCGCCGGGATGATCCGTGACGCTGGCCGGAACCGACAACCACGCCTCTCGAAACTCCACGACGGTTGGCTCAGTTGCCAGTGACAGCGCGAGGCCTGGCCGACCACCGGAAATGCGGGCTGCCTCAACCGCATTCTTGTGATCGATGCCGTTGGCCTCAAGCCCTGCCGCGATCTCGGCCTCGCTGACCCTCCCGAACACGACCGTTCGGCAACGACTTGCGACGGTCGAGGGCAGATCGTCCTCGGAATCGGCGACGAGCACGAATCTCGACGACGGGATCGGCTCCTCGATCGTCTTGAGCAGCGCGTTCGCTGCTTCGTCGTTGAGCATGGATGCTTCCTCGAACAGAAACACCTTCGACGACGACTCAAGCGGTGCCAGGACCGCAGCCGACACCACCATACGGGCTTGATCGACGGTCACCGATGATCGCCCGTCGGGTGCCACAACGATGACGTCTGGGTGGTTTCCCGTCGCCGCTCGTCGAACAGCGTCGGTGTCGGATCCACCGACGAGGTTTGCGGCGAACTCCCGTGCCACGGAGGCCTTGCCGACGTTCGACGGCCCAACGAACAGGTACGCCTGGGCGGGATTGGCGAGTTCCGATGTGAGCAGATCTACAACTGAGGTGTGGCCGATGACGCCTGCGAACGGCTTCACAGTCCGAGTCCTTCGATCGAGTTGCGGAATACGTTGGACACCGAGTCCGACGCATCGACGATCACGAATCTGTCCGGCTCCGCAGCAGCCAAAGCATCCAAA
>QQUL01000347.1 GCA_008501565.1 Armatimonadota bacterium | reverse complement strand
GTAGACATTGGTGGAACGAAGGCTCTGGCCGTCGCGATGCAGGACGGCAGCGTCATCGCCGAACGGCGGTCAGTGCTGGACAGATCCACGACGACGATCGCTGCCCTGATTGACGCCATCGATCAGCTGGAGATCGACTCGGTCGATGCGATCGGCATCGGAATCGCCGGGCTTGTACGCGTCGCCGACGGCGTCTTTGTCTGGGGACCGCACGTGCCAGGGACAGAAGTCCCCATTCGATCCCTGCTTTCGGATCACTACGGCGCCCCAGTCGTTGTCGACAACGACGCAAACGTGGCCGCACTCGCCGAATTCACGACGGGGGCAGGCGTTGGATACCGGGACGGTCTGCTCGTAACGCTCGGCACCGGGATCGGTGGAGCGATCGTCATCGACGGCTCGGTGTATCGCGGTGGTTCCTTCGCCGGGGAGTGGGGACACGTCCGGGTCACGGAAGGTGGCCTGCTGTGTGACTGCGGCAAGCGTGGCTGCTGGGAGACCAGGGCATCAGGCCCGGCTCTTGCCCGTTTGGCGCGCGAGGTCATCGCAGCCAACCCCGACGGTTCACTTGCGGGCGCCTTGCACGGAAGCGACGTCACCGGTGAATCGATTGTCGCAGCGGCCGATGCCGGAGAAGAGACGGCTCGTGCCCTTGTGGCAGAAGTTGGGCGTGCATTCGGCGCCGGCCTGTCCGACCTGATCGCCATCTTCGATCCTGAAATAGTGGTCGTCGGCGGTGGTCTCGGCTCGGTGGGGGAGTCGATCGTCGGCCCCGCACGGCGGGTGGTGGTGGATTCGATCCACGGCGGGAATCTGAGAGTGCCACCGTCGATTCAGGTTGCGACTCTTGGCCCATCAGCTGGAGCTGTCGGTGCAGCGATGGCCGCAGCAAAGGTTGTCAATGTCCTCTGAAGTATTCGGCGTCGAACCCGAAGGTGTCGACTCAAGTATGCCGGTTCCTCCCCGTTCCTGGGGAGAGATCGCAGGTGAGGTCATCCTCGTGTTGCCGAATGTGACCAAACTGTTTGCCAGACTCATGCGCGACCCCCGCGTGCCGATTCGCCGGAAGATTCTCGTCGGTGCCGTTGGCGCATATGTCGTTTCGCCGATCGACCTGATCCCCGACTTCTTCATCGGTATCGGCCGACTTGACGACATCATCCTGGTCTCGCTCGCCGTTGATCATCTCATGCGTGGCACCGACGAAGAGATTGTGCTCGACCATTGGGATGGCTCGGTCGACGCGCTCGACATGGTTCGCTCGCTCTTTGCGTGGGGAGCGGCCATCCTTCCCGACAGAGTGAGGCGTTTCCTCCCCCGATAAGGGCCGGTGTGGTTCGCGTCCTTCGGCTGAGCGCGTGATTGATCTATCGTCGGGCCATGGATTTCCGACGGATCGACAACCTTCCCCCATATGTCTTTGCTGAGGTCAACCAGCGCAAGCTCGAAGCTCGTCGAGCCGGTGTTGACGTTGTCGACCTTGGATTCGGGAATCCCGACATCCCATCACCCGCCGGTGTTGTGAACAAGCTCGTCGAAGCAGCGCAGCAATCCAAGAACCATCGGTACTCGGCATCGCGTGGCATTCCGAATCTGCGCAAGGCTGTTGCTGATCGATACCTCCGCGCATACGGTGTCGAGCTGGACCCTGACACGGAGGTCATCAACACGATTGGTGCCAAGGAAGGCCTGTCGCACCTGATGTGGACCCTCGTGCAGCCGGGTGACGTTGCCCTCGTTCCTGAGCCATCGTATCCCATCCACATCTACGCACCCGTTCTCGCTGGGGCAGAGGTGCGTCGGGTCCACTTGAGCACGGATACAGATTTCTTCGAGCGGCTCACGGCAGCGTTTCGCACGTCGTGGCCAAAACCACGCGTGATCGTGACGTCGTTTCCCCACAACCCGACGACCGTTTCCGTCGATCTCGATTTCTTCAAGCGTCTCGTGGATTTTGCACACCGAAATGAAGTAGCGCTCGTGCACGACTTTGCGTATGCCGACATCGCCTTCGACGGCTACCAACCCCCATCTCTGCTTCAGGTCGATGGTGCAAAGGATGTGGCAGTCGAGCTCTACACACTCTCGAAGTCCCACTCGATGGCCGGCTGGCGAGTGGGCTTTGTCGTGGGCAACACCGAAATGGTCGGAGCACTTGGTCAGCTCAAGTCGTATCTGGACTACGGAACATTCCAGCCCATCCAGATCGCCTCGATCATCGCACTCAACGAATTCGATGCCTACATCGGCGAGGTCGTGGACGAATACAAGATACGAAGAGACACACTCATTGACGGTCTGGCGAGTGCCGGATGGGTGGTAGCGGCCCCGGATGCGACCATGTTTGTATGGGCAAAGATCCCCGAGAGCCATGCCCACATGGGAAGCCTTGCCTTCACTCTCGACCTGTTGGACAATGCAGCGGTTGCCGTCAGTCCGGGTGTTGGGTTCGGGCCGTCGGGTGACACCCATGTGAGGTTCGCACTCGTCGAGAATGCGATGCGGATCGGGCAAGCGGTGCGAAGCATCCGCCGCTATCTGGCGACCGACCCAACCCGATGACCGGGAAGGCTTGAAACTCGTGCACGTGGATACAGGTCAGATAGCAGTGCCCGACAGGATCGGATGACAACGATGAACTATGCCGTGCTCTTTCCCGGTCAGGGAAGCCAAGTGGTTGGCATGTCCCAAGACGTCCGGACCAGCCGCCCCGATCTACTCGGTGAGCCGGCCAACGAGACGCTTGGTTGGAATCTCAACGATCTGATCGAACACGGCCCCCAGGAACGGTTGACGGAGACACAACACGCACAACCAGCGCTCTATGCGACGTCGTATGCCCTCTATGACGAGTTTGCCTCCCTCGTATCTGTCCCTCCGAGCGCTGCCGCCGGTCATTCCCTCGGCGAATACACAGCACTCGCAGCGGCAGGAGCCCTGTCGTACCTCGACGGTCTTGGCCTGGTTGCCAAGCGGGGTGAGGCAATGGCGGCGTGCGCCGCTTCGCAGTCGTCGGGTATGGCTGCATTGATCGGAGCGGACGCCGAATCCGCCGAGTCCATTGCGGCGAACCGAAGAGCCGACGGTGGGGAGCTCTACGTGGCAAATCTCAACGCACCGGGCCAGGTCGTCGTTGCCGGTGGTTCGGGCGATATCGCGTGGCTCGTCGAGAATGCGCGCGATCTTGGTGTGCGACGAGCGATCGCCCTTGACGTTGCCGGTGGATTTCACTCGCCATTCATGGCCGACGCAGCCCATGCTCTGGACAAGGCGTTGCAGTCGACAGAATTCGCACCCCCGCGATTCGATGTGTACGCAAACGCAACGGCCCAGGCGACGTCCGATGCCAAACAGACGCTTTCGACCCAGCTCACCGCACCCGTCAGATTCCAGGAGACTCTTGAGAACCTCGCCGACGCGGGTATCGAGACCTTTGTGCATGTCGGTCCGGGTGACGTCACCGCGGGACTCGCAAAGCGAACTGTGCAAGGATCCGTCGTGAAGGTTGTTTCAACTATCGAAGAAGCACGCTCGGTGGCCGAGTTGCTGTCCGTACAATGACACGTACTGTCAGGGAAGGGATCCGATGAAGAACGCGACGATCACCGGTTGGGGCAGATGCATTCCTCAGCCGGTTGTGACGAACGCCGAACTCGCAACGGTTGTCGACACCAGCGATGAGTGGATCACGACACGCTCCGGAATCAAGGAGCGACACGTGTCCCATGTCCAGAACTCGGACATGGCGACGCTCGCGGCAAAGCGGGCACTCGCGGCGGCCGGGCGAAAGCCAGAGGACCTCGACTACATCGTCGTCGCAACGTGCACCCCGGATCGGCAGATCCCGTCGACAGCGTGCTACGTCCAGATCAAATTGGGAGCAATGAAGGCAGCCGCATCGGACATCAACGCCGGATGCACCGGGTTCATCTACGGCTTGTCGATGGCCCAGGGGCTCATAGCGACGGAGACGGCAAAGACGGTGCTTGTCATCGGCTCGGAACGTATCACGAGCTATCTCAATCTTGATGTGCGCGAAACAGCCGTGCTCTTCGGCGATGGGGCTGGCGCCGTCATCGTCGAGGCCACCGACGAGCCTGTCGGCGTGATGTCCATGATATTGGGGGCAGACGGAGGAGGAGCGCCTTCACTGACGGCCACTGGCTTGGGTACCGAGTTCATCGGTACGGATGCCGACCTCGCCGTGATCATGGACGGATCGGAGGTCTTCAAGAACGCGGTTGTCAAGATGGGGGAGTGCACGGTCGAGGCAACGGAGAAGGCCGGTTGGACGCCCGAGGAGATCGACCTGGTCGTGCCACACCAGGCGAACACCAGGATCATTGATGCCGTCCGTCGGCGAATCCGGGCCGACGACGACAAGGTGTATATCAACATTCACAAATACGGGAACACATCGGCCGCGACCATCCCGATAGCGCTGTCCGAGGCGCTGGAGGAAGGCCGCGTCGCACCGGGAAGCAAGTTGATCTTTGTTGCATTCGGTGCCGGGTTCACATGGGGTGGCGCCGCCGTCAAATGGGGGGACCGGGTCACACCGATCAATGTGATAGATGACGAGCTTCCTGAACCTGACATGACCGGTCTTGAGATCATGCGGGCACGTCATTTGGTGTTCCAATCGTGAGCAAGGTCGCCCTCGTAACAGGTGCTTCTCGCGGCATTGGCCGCGCAATTGCTCTCCGGCTTGCCGCTGACGGCTACTCGGTAGGTGTCAACTATGCGTCGAGTGCGGCGAAAGCGGAGGAGGTCGTTGCAGAGATCGTGGCGGCCGGTGGTAGCGCGGTGGCCATCAGGGCCGACGTCGCCGATGCGGATGAAGTCAACGCGATGTTCGCCACGATCTCGGAAGAACTCGGTTCGGTGACGGTGCTGGTGAACAACGCGGGTATCACTGACGACGGCCTGCTCCTTCGTATGAATGCTGACCAATGGGATCGGGTCATCGCCACGAATCTTCGATCTGTGTACCTGTGCACGAAGGCTGCACTGCGAGGCATGATCAGGGCCAAGGGCGGTCGAATCATCAGTGTTTCGTCGGTGTCGGGCATTTCCGGGAACCCCGGTCAGGCGAACTACGCCGCGTCAAAAGCCGGTGTCATCGGGTTCACCAAGTCAACAGCGAAAGAGGTTGGGTCCAGGGGAATCACCGTCAACGCCGTTGCCCCCGGCTTCATCGCAACGGACATGACCGATGCGCTCGGAGAAGAGGTCACCGAGGCTGCAACTCACCAGATCTCCCTCGGGCGGCTTGGGTCCCCAGAAGAAGTCGCTTCCGTAGTTGGCTATCTTGCCTCCGACGAAGCGTCGTACATCACGGGTCAGACGATCGTCGTTGACGGTGGTCTGGCACTCTGAACGAGCAGGAGGCGAAAGCCATGGACAGGAACGACATCGAATCGAAGATGAAGGAGCTCCTCGTTGAGGAACTTGGTCTCGATGAGGACAAGATCACGATGAGTGCGACCTTCGAGGAAGACCTTGAGGTCGATTCGCTCGGCGTTGTTGAGCTACTCATGGCACTCGAGGACAATTTCGGGGTCCAGATTCCCGATGAGGAAGCTGAATCCCTCGTAACGGTTGGAGAGGCTGTCGACCTGGTCGAAAAGAAGCTCAACGCCTAAGGAACCACCATGAAGCAACGGCGAGTCGTCGTTACCGGTCTCGGAACTGTCACGTCGCTTGGGGCGGATATCGACACCTTCTGGTCGAACATACTTGCCGGCAAGAGCGGTATCTCGACGATCGAGAACATCGATACGTCCGACATCCCAACTCACATCGGGGCCGAGATCAAGGGCTTCGACATCGAGGAATACATGTCGCGCAAGGACGCGCGTCGTCTTGACCGGAGCTCACAGCTCTTCTGGGTCGCCACCCAGCAAGCACTCCGCGACGCCAACATTTCGTATGAACCCGACGATCCTGCTGCGCTCCGCGCTGGGGTCCTTGCCGGAACGGGCATCGGCGGCATCCATACGATGGAAGAGCAGATGCAGGTGATGTTCGAACGGGGTCCTGGCAGGATGTCTCCGCTCGGGATCGCGAAAATCATCTCCAACATGGCTGGCGGAGTCGCGTCGATCGACTTCAATCTGTATGGACCCAACAGCACGACGGTTACCGCGTGTGCCGCATCGGCGAATGCGATCGGGGATGCCGCTGCCGTGATCCAGCGGGGCGCCGCCGACGTGATGGTCGCCGGCGGGGCAGAGGCAAGCATCACACGGTTTGCGATGGGCGGGTTTGCCCAGGCGCGGGCAATGAGTACCAACAACGACGATCCGACCGGCGCCTCCCGTCCGTTCGACGCCGATCGGGACGGATTCGTCATGGGCGAAGGTTCGGCCGTGGTCATCATGGAGGAACACGAACACGCGCTGGCACGAGGCGCCACGATCTACGGGGAGCTGCTCGGCTACGGCATGTCAGCCGACGGCTATCACATCACGCTCCCTCGCCCCGGGGGTGCAGGGGCAGCGAGGGCCATGCAGGCTGCACTCGTCGACGCTGGCATGGAGCCTGGCGAACTTGATTACATCAACGCGCACGGAACGTCGACCGATGCCAACGACAAGACCGAGACCGCAGCGATCAAGATCGCATTCGGGGAGGATGCCTACACCATCCCGGTTTCGTCCACCAAGTCGATGACAGGGCATTTGCTCGGAGCTGCCGGTGCGATCGAATCTGTCGCCTGCCTCCTTGCAATCCGCGACGGAATTCTGCCACCGACGATCAACTACACCACCCCGGACCCGGACTGCGACCTCGACTACGTCCCGAACGAGGCTCGAAAGGTCGACATCGCAACCGCCATGACGAACTCGTTCGGTTTCGGCGGCCACAACGTATCGTTGATATTCGGAAAGGTCTGACGACCTTTCCGAAGCTTTCAGCTTTCAGCTTTCAGCTTTCTGATTCCGGCAGTTCGCAGCCGGGGGTTGGGGGTTCTTTGCCGGCGGCGACACTCTCGTCGTATTCATCGAAGGATCGGGTAACGAGCGCTGCGACCAGGCCGACACCAATCAGCGACGCTATTCCAACGACAAGCGCACCCCCAATCTCGAGCCCCGTGCACGAATCGGGGAGGCAGATGGTCTCGACGACGGAAGAGCCGATCAATGCGCCTGCTGCCGCACCAACGAAGGTCGTTGTCGCGATCATCGGGCGAACACGGGCCTTGGCAGCACCCAAGGCAAACAACCCACCGATCACCGCGCCAATGACGGCTCCCGGGACATCGAAGATGAGGAATCCTGCGATCGCACCGAATGCGGCGCTCGCCGCGATGGAGAGTTTGTCACTCGTCAGCATTGGACCGGGCCTTGCGTGGCTGTCGTGGAGCCGGGAGGGTAGGCGATGGCGTCGCCGTGACCGCTGTAGCTCCCGGGAGCCACGCAAGCAGCGCAACCGCCAGCGAACCTGCCCCTATCAACAGCGCTGAGGGCAGTGGGCAGACGATGAAGGCGGCGAGTCCCGAAACGGGGACCGCGAGCCGGAGAAGCCAGAGTGCTCCAGGCAACCCGCGGGCGTACAGGAACGAAGATCCGACGGCGATCGCTGCTGCCAGCCAATGGAGCCAATGGGATTCGTCGTATGCGGCAAGACCGACGACGAGCGGTGCTACGGGTGCAACAGCAACCAGCGAGACCGCAACTGTGTTTGGGCCGTCAGGGACAGGCTGTTGGCGGACCCAGAACCGAACCCACGGTCCGGCAAGTCCAACGATGGACGCTGCCCCGAGTGCCATGACACCGTAGGCGGCGATGGTCTCGTTCGTCGTCGCGAGAAGCATCGCCGCCCCCGTGACCCCACACAAACCCCAGCGCCCCCACGGTGCTCGCACAAGAAGAAATCCGGTGGCCACAGTGACCGTACACAGGAGGAGTCCAAGCGACACAAGGGCCGCAGAGCTCGTTGAAAACCCACCCGGATCGAGAGCAAATACCGTCAGTCCTGCCACGACCGTTACGGCCGCGAGCGTTGCGAATACAAGTGAAAGGCGACGCACTGCGCTTCGGGTCCGTTCCGTACATGGCGTCCCCGGGGCCGAGGACTGAGCCGATTGTAGTGACTTTGCCAAGTCTCGAACGGCCGGACCTCAACCGATTTGTGGCTCCCAACGGTCCCGGACGACCCAACCAGACGCTGCCGATCCAACGATGCGGGTGACCGAAGCATGAGGTGGTGGAGAATCCAGCAGGGATGACAATGGTTGGTCCGTAAGAGAGAGGATCAGCGAGGAGATCGGATCCTGATGGGACACGATGACGATCTGCGACCCCGCGTACGGAATGCTCCGGAGCGCTGCGCGGCGCATCCGGAACGCGAGATCCTCAAGTGATTCGTGTGCAAAGTCCAATCTGTCGGGCGTTTCGAGATACGCCGCAAGCTGGCCGGGGAAGAAGGCAGGTAAGTCCTCCCAGCACACGCCGGTCCAACCGGGATTGAGGTTCCATTCGGTGAAGTCAGGTTCAATGGCGAGTTGAACCCCGACGCGATCTGCGATCGCCGTTGCGGTGGACACCGCTCGTACAAGGGGCGAGGACACAACGGCGTCGATGGCGAACCCCGAGAGATGGTCGGCCGCGGCGTGGGCCTCAAGAACGCCTTTCGGTCCCAGATCGAAACCGGGGAGATCCCCGTAGACGACATGATTTGGATTGGCGACTTCGCCGTGACGCACAGCGAGCAGCGTATTGAGCTTCTCCATAGCAACAGGGTACGGACCGCACGTCGAATGTGGGAACTACGGTCCCGCGGTTGTTCGTTACACGGTCAGAATCCCTGCAGGCGGTCATCGTGTGGGCAGGTATACTGGCCGCAGGGAAGTCGATTCGAGCGACGGAACGAGACATGCCACTGGATGAACACGAGCAGAAGATCCTCGACGAGATTGAGCGGCAGCTCTACGAAGAGGATCCCAAGCTTGCGGAGATGGTCGCAAAGGCCGTAAGGGGTGACGCAACGAGATGGCGGATGCGCCTCGCTGTTGTCGCCTTTCTCGCTGGTGCCGTACTGATGTTCTCATCCTTCACAGTCTCGTGGATCATCGCGGGAATCGGGTTCCTCATCATGGTCGGATCTGCAGGGTGGATGGCCCTGACAGTTCGATCGACTCGGTCCCTTCAGACGGGTCAGGGCACCGTCGATGCCTGGGTGGGACAGTTCAGGCGCAAGTGGCGTCGGGACGAGTAAGATAGCTGATCCTTGCCTCCCTCCGAGGTAAGGGGTTTTTTGGACGGAGCGGGCAACTTTCATCACGCCCGGGATTGAATAAGGGAGAGGGTCTTGGAGGGTTTCACCGCCGCACAGGCGTGCGAGCTAACGGCATGCACGCCACACCAGCTTCGATACTGGGACAAGGTCGGTTTGGTCAAACCCTCGGTTCAGACGACGGACGGTCGTCCCGGCCGTCGCCGTATCTACAGTTTTCGCGATCTTGTCGGCCTGCGAGTCGTCAAGAGCCTTCTCGACAATGGCCTTTCCATCCAACGAGTTCGCCGGGCCTGGGACTATCTGCGCCGGACCGGCAACATGGATGACCACCTCGCCGAAGTGAAACTCGTCACGGACGGACAGTCGATATTCGCTGTTGCCCACGATGACGCCGAACTCCTCGACGCGCTCCGGCAAGGGCAGCTTGCGTTCTTCGTCAAGATCGACGAGATCGCCCTCAGCGTTGAAGACGACGTCACCAAGTTTGAGTTGGATCGTGCGAGCTTCCGGAAGATGCTCACCGTCGTACAAGATGACGTGATCGCGGAGGCTGAAAGCGGATAAAGCTTTTGGCTTTTCGCTCTTAGCTTTTTCGGAAGCGGCGGCGGATTCGGGCACTCAGCCTTGTGGGGCGATACATCGCCAACACTCGTTTGGTGCGTGAGTAGTTCTCTTGCAAGTGTGTCCCGGCCTGTTTATGGGCGGCTGTTGCCCGTTCAATTACCGCGGCTGTCGCTGCTTTTTCACCGTACACGACGGAGCCGTATGACCGGGCGAGGGGCACGAACGCTGCGTCAAGCGACTCGGCTGTTTCGTACGGTGTTGCAGCGGGATCCACACGCTCGCCGAGATCGGTCAACCGATCGGTGATGTCCTCCCACGCAGCCGTGATGTCGCCTTTGGCGAGACGCCGCATCCGTCGCCTGCGCCTGATCCACTTCACCAGCGGCACCGCCGAAGCCAGAAGCACCAAGATGCCAATGGCAACAGCCGCGGGTCGTACCCAGTCGGGGAGGGCGAACCCGCCCGATTCGGCGGAACCTGTGGGATTGAACACCTCGACGCTTTCGAATTCATCCCGCGGGTCGATGGCGGGGTTCGTGGGAGTATCCGATCCGGGATTCAGGGCGATGTCGGTGCCGTCGGGTATCAACGTTGCATAGTCGGCGGCAGAGAAGCCGAGTTGCTCGACGATTGCTTCGTTCGTCGTTGGGAGTGTGAAGTTGTCCGCTCTCGGTGTTGGATCAAACGTCATCCAGCCGTGGGTGGGGATCCAGATCTCGACCCAAGAGTGTGCGTTTTGGTCCTCAACGAGGACGGTGTCGTCATTGATCGGTCTGCCGGGTGTGAAACCGATCACCACCCGAGAAGGCATGCCGACGATTCGTGCCATGACCGCCATGGTCAGGGCGAACTGCTCGCAGTAGCCGTGGCGGGCGAACTCATTGGTGTCGTCGAACAGCCAATCACTGATCGAGTCGGTGGTGAAGTCTGAAGGAATCTGCGTGTCGTAGGTGAAGCCACCCGAATCGCGGAAGTAGTCCTCAAGTGCGAGCGCCCGCTCGAAGTTCGTGTCCATGTTCTTCGTGATGTCTCGCGCTTCAGCAGCGACGAGTGATCCGACATCATCGGGATACTCGGTCCAATACTCGATGTCGGGCAATTCGACCGCAGCAGGGATCTCCGATGGGGACGAAATGATGTGGCCGTCCTCCTGAGCCGCGGCGAAGAGGGGACTCAGAAGGCCATTCTCCGTACGGGCGAGCTGGGCCAGATCGGATCCCGTGAACGTCGGAACCGATGCGGTGACCGCATATTCCTGACCGGTTCGTGAAAGGTCTCCGGGAAGGTAGAGAGATCCGTCGAGCGGACGGTTCCGCAGCGCTTGACGATCTGACTGGTCATTCGTGAATGCTGCATTCGGCGTCACCGGGGTGGGTAGCCATGGCATCGAGAGATTCTCGATCCGGATCTCGGCCGTGATGTCGGTTGTCGGTCCTCGATACTTCTGCGCCTCGTAGATCCACGGTTCCTCGTCGATGGGGAAAGCCTGGATTCGCCCGGTCCGCCACCGGGAACCGTCGAACTGGTCGAGGGTCACCATCCGGAATCGCACCGACGTTGGATCGACATCGCCGGAGATGGTCGCCGTGAACAACGGGTTGTTCGACTGGTTGATGAGATTCGCCCGGATGTCGGTGTAGAGGTTGTAGGTCTGGGATCCGGAGTATTCATCCGAATACCCCGAGGGTGAACGCCACGCAAGCACACCACTGTCCGGCACCGACTCCCCGAGTGTCGAAACGGCGACCAATGATGCAATCACCGTCATACCGACAAGCACGGTGACGCCGAGGGACGGACTCCTCTTCGGGCGGGATGTGGCGTTCGTTCTTGAGAGACGTCCCGTTCCGTGATCCCGTTCATCAAGCCTGACCGCAAGCAATGTGAACGCCACGACAGAAACGAAAACTGCGATGTGGGCGAGGCTCTTTGGTCGCCGATCGATGATCACGAATTGGAGGCCGATGATCAAGGGAGTGATGGTCGCGACGAAGGGCCGACCGTTCAGAAGCCCGGCGACGAGGAGGAACCCGAGTATCCAGAACAGACCCGCAAGCATCGCGACCAAGCCCGGAACCGGGCGTACAGGTTCAACGCCATGTTGTATGAGTTCAAAGGCCCGGGACAATTCGGTCTGGAGGGTGCTGATCGTTTCACCGGTTGGGAAGATCGCCCATAGTGTGTCGGGTGCGACCAGCAGACCGACCACAACGGCGTACGCCGCGAGGTTTGCGACAACGGCGATCAAGACGTGCGCCTGGTAGGCG
>QQUL01000038.1 GCA_008501565.1 Armatimonadota bacterium | reverse complement strand
ATGCTGCCGTTGTCGACATCGTTTTGGATCCTCGTGGCGCCTATTCACGCGAGCGGGCTGGCCAACTCGTCTCAGCAGCTGACGGGGCTTCGCCTCGCAGCTGAGAGACCAGAACCGTTAGCCAACCCGCAGGCCGTGATGACAGGTACTCATGGAACGATATGCTGATACTGATGTCGCCGTGCGGGCGTACAAGAAGCTCAAGGCCGAGCTCGGACGCGTGCCATCATCCCGTGAGTTCTACAAGGTGTACTCTAAGGGGGAGCTTAGCTTGCTATTCGAAGGTGGGAGAGTGTTCAGCCAGCTCCAGCAGCTGTGTGGAGACTCGCCGAATCGTTTCTCATCAGCGAAGTCCTCGAGGCACAAAATCCTACGCCAGTGGGGAGAGCTGGCTCGAGAGACACTGCATGCACGGGAACAGCTGCCTATCCAAGACGATTGGAGGCGTGCTGGGATCAGGCCTACCGTGTCAGGAATCCAAAAGAGCCATGGCCTCAAGTGGTCGGATGTCCCCCACCGGTTCGTCGAAGAATTCTCCGGTGAGGCACAATGGAGCGATGTAGTCGCAGCAATTTCTCCCGCAGGCAGGAATGTCGCGCCCAAAGAAACGCCTACCGCGGAGGAGTGCTACGTCTACTTGATACTGGACTCTCGAAACCGCTCGCACAAGATTGGCATGAGTAGGGATCCGTGGAAGCGGGAGAGAACTCTGCAGAGCGAGGAGCCCAAGCTCACACTTGTTGCCGCCAAGAAATATGTCAATAGAAAAATCGCCTTGGCAATTGAGAAGGCGCTGCACAACGTATACGACCACAAGAAGAAGAGGGGGGAGTACTTCGAATTAGACGACGAGGATCTGTATGAGCTTCGACGAACTCTTGATGATCCAGTCGGCTAACAAGCCGCTGCAGCGGACGCCGCGGCCGGCGCCGCTGATCGGCCAAGGCGTCAGACAAATCAGTGACTCACGACTGCTTAAAGCCTGAAAATCGGGAACTGAGCCGCGGGGAGCGTGGGCTACTCGACTGGATGCCCACCGCCAGTTCGGCAAGCGGCGCGTATGTCGACCAGGTGGCAGATGCCCGTATCGTGGGCAGCAGTACATGCGGCTGCCCAACGATCCACATCTCAGTAGATGGCTCGAAGACTCCGAGGTTCCGGCCATCGGAGATCATTGTGGATGCCGAAGGAACAGTTTCCGAACGGAACTGGGTTGGTGTGATTCTCCATGTTCGAGACGGCTTGCCAAAGTTGAGGTCTACTCGCGGGATGGCGTCGATGTCCGGGGGCTACCGCGAGGGCGAGAATCTTTCGATCGTCAAACAGCACATTGGGCAGCCGGCGCGCGCTCAGGCGTGATCTAGAATCGAGGACTAGATGAAGGTCCAGTCGAGTATCCAAACTGCGGAGGTCGCCGATCCCGTCCGCTCCAAGTTCGCGATGGTCGTGCCGGTTACCGAGGCGATCCTCTACTCACTCGCGAGGGATCGGATCGAGCGCCTCGGCGGGATCGCGAAGGTGACGCTCCATGATCTCGCGCGAGAGTATCGGGACGGACACGGCGACGCGGGCATCTGCTTCGAGTATGCCGTGCATCAAGCGTTGGCGAGTGAGAACCCCCTCATTCATCCGCTCGCTAGCGAGGTTCTCGAGAAACACTGCAAGATCAGGGACGGTGCCGAGTCCATCCTGTTCGGGCCCGAGAAGGAGGGTGTGATTCCCATTCTTGAGAGCGTCCAGAACGCGCTCACATCGGATTCCGTCGTTCAGGTGGGCAACCGCGGCCGCCCGCCGAAGCTGCGTCGCTATATCCCTCAGATCATCAACGCCTACCGCCGTCACGAGGACCGAAACAACCTGCCTCGTGCTATCCGCGGCATCTGGAAAGCCGACCTATTCATCGGGAATTCAAGCCCCGACTGGTGGGTTGGCACGACCGTGAAGATCAATCCGCAACATCTCCAGGGAGCGCAAGGACTCCGGCTGGCGATCTACCCAAAGCAGAACGACAAGGACAACCCCCGGCGCGACGGCAAGCTGAACCTAATCCGCTTGCCTCTCCCGTACGACGCCGCCTTCATGGAACTCTTCTACAAGGCGTTCTTTCTCGTTCGTGCGTTCCTCGATGCCGACGCCCAGGTACCCAAGCCGGCAGCGCTACCCGATGCCGAGGATAGGTTCGTTACGCAGGAACTCGCCGCGCGTCGGAACTTTCCGTTGCTTGAAGTAGTGGAAGTCCTGGGTGGCATGTCTCAAGACGATCTCCTCGACACAACCGCCATCGAGGACCTCAAGATCGATGCGACCCTTTCCGAGGGTGAAGGCCTCCAAAAGCCCTCTGCGGAAACCTCGATCAGCGATAGCGTCTCGATCGCTCCGATCACCCACGCCGAGTAGTCCGGCCACCTAACAAGGTGCAGCAGCTGACGTGGCACAGCGCGATTCAATCGGAGTCTGGTAGCCTTCTGGCATCAACCTTGGGTGCCTAAGCAACCGTCGGCGGCCTGTGCCACGCAGCTGAGCGTGAGAGTCGTTACCGGACAGGGAGGCGCGAATACCTTAGCTGAAATCAAGGAGCGTGCTCATCAGCCACTCTTGGTCGTACGGCGACGCCTGCGAGAAGCTCGTGAAGCTTTTTAGCACCGCCTCCAATCTCCAGAACGGGAACGACTCGGTATTGAAGAACGACCCGGTTCTTTCCGGCGGCTGTCGGTGTCAGCGGTCACCCCAGACCGGCCAGTCATGGTCACCTGAGAACCGGTCACTGTGAGGTCCCGAGAGCGAGTCCATCATGTCGCCTCCTATGGAGAGACACGATGGTCAACAGGCTCGGGACGGCACGGATCTACGCGATACAGGCGCTCGTGGCGCAGGGCTGGTCGTGCCGCCGGGTGGCCCGGGAGCCATCGGAAAGCGAGCTTCCAGAGCGTCAAGCGATCGTTTCACGTAGGCTCTGTTCCTGATGTCGATTGAGTCGCCCACCCCGGATCAGGACCAGACCACGATGCACGTCGGGCGGGCCCGGGACGGCGACCCGGCGAGCGTCGAGTGGCTGGTGGAGCGGCTCTCGCCCCT
>QQUL01000131.1 GCA_008501565.1 Armatimonadota bacterium | reverse complement strand
CAGAAGGCGCTCGGTTCCGAGGGTGGCCTGTGGCTTGCACTCGTGTCACCAGCGGCGCTCGATCGAGTCGAAAGCCTGGCCCGATCGTCCCGTTGGATTCCCCCGTTCCTTTCCCTTGCGACCGCCTTCGACAACTCAAGGAAGAACCAGACCTACAACACGCCTTCTCTTGCGACCCTGTACCTGCTCGATCGACAACTACGTGCGGTGCTTGATCGTGGCGGGCTCTCGTGGACATCGCAGCGCTGTAGCGACTCGTCGGGTCGCCTGTACCGGTGGGCCGAAGACAGCGACATGCTGACGCCCTTCGTCTCCAACCCGGCGCGTCGTTCATCCACCGTGGTGACGATCGACTTCGATCCCCTCATCGATGCCGACGCCGTGTCGGCGGTGCTCAGATCCAATGGCATTGTCGATACGGAGTCCTATCGCAAGCTCGGGCGCAATCAGCTCCGCATTGCAACCTTCCCCAACATCGATCCCGACGATGTCACCGCGTTGACGCAATGTATCGATTTCGTCGTCGAGAAACTCGAGGACACCTAGTGGTCTGTCGCTGAGAGGGCATCAATCGTGTCAGGCTTTGCCGATGGGAGTTGCCCTCAGGGGCCAAGTGCCGTATAGCCGGGTGGTCTAGGCCGGCACAGCTGATTGACCCGCGAGCGCAGTTCGGCTACGCGGGCGCTGTTGGACGGCACGTCGGCAGCATTGTTGATCTGATAGGGATCAATCGACAGGTCGTAGTACTCGTGTTCGCCGGTCTGGTAGACAACGTAGAGTTCCGTCGTTGTCCTCACGGCGCAGTAGCTTGGCACCGGATCACCGGTTCCGCCCTTGAGATGCTCGATGAGGAAGTCTGTCCGCCAACCCGCCACCGGATCGTTCCGGAGCAGGGGCATCAGACTGGTGCCCTCCATGAATGGTGGGTCAATCCCAAGCAGGTCAACGATCGTGGGCGCTAGATCGATATTGAGAGCTATGTGGTTCTCAATACGCGGGGTATCGATGAGAGCGTCATACCGAATGTACAGCGGGATCCGAATGGACTCCTCGTACGGGACCATCTTCTTGAGGAAGTTGTGTTCACCTCGAAGGATGCCCTGATCCGACATGAAGATGATCAATGTGTTTTCCAATCGACCCGCGCTCTCGAGCGTGTCCAGGATCTCGGCGATACCCTCGTCGAGGGCCAGCAGAGTCTCCATCTGCCGCACGCGGTTCCGGTCCACGCCGACACTGTTGAACGGCGGCATGTCCTGGATGTACTGCGGCTTGTCGCTGACGTCCGCCTCTGCATAGCTCGGGGGATGGTCGAATGTCACATCGCTCAGTGCTCCGAGGTGGCGCGGAGCCGGCACAGGCGCGCCGTGGGGCGCGAACGGCGTATAGAAGGCGAAGAATGCTTCATCCGGTGGTGTCGTCGCGATGAAATTCACAACGTGATCACTCAACACATCAGTGGAGTAGTCCTCGGGGTCCGACCCGTAGCTCACGAGAGATCCGTTGGTACTGAGCGTGTAATTGAAGTAGGCACCGCCTTCGTTGCGTTCGTTTTCCACGAAGCTGACCCAGTGGTCCCAACCGGGCGGCACATAAGTGCCGGCATAGCCGTTGAGGTACTTTCCGAAGAGACCGGTGCGATACCCCGCGTCGTCCAACCACGCCGCGAGCGTGTCTCCATCTTCGCCGGCCGAGAAGGAATCGTACCCGCCGTATGGTGGAAAATTCTTGTAGACCCCGGTTGTGTGGGAGTACCGACCGGTGAGTGTGCTGATTCGGCTCGGGCAGCACCACGCATTGACCACGAGTCCATTTGTGAACTCGAGCCCCTTGTCGGCGATCTCGTTCTTCGCGTTCGTCATCACCCAAACGTCATCGAGGCGCTGGTCGTCGGTCATGATCAGCAGAATGCTCGGTTCGTCCACAGGGGGGACGACGTTCGAGACGGTGGTGCGGCCCCAGATGCGGGTACTGGTCTGGTTGGAGGTGTCAACGGCACGGGCGAGGACGATGTATTCGCCCGGGGGGACGCCGGGGTAGTCCCAGTCGGAGACGGGTTCACCTGGAGCTACGAGGGTGGCGTTGAGCCAGGTGTAGGTGCCGAAGCCGCCGCCGGGCTGCCACCATTGGCGCGTAGTGGCGTCTTGGATGGCGACTTCGACTCGTGCGACGCCAACATCGTCAGAGGCGGTTCCTGCAACACCTTCCACCGCCAGGGTCACCACCGGAAGCTCAGTATCCGCCGCACCGGCCGGAACCACCAACGCAAGGACGGCAATCAGGACACCGACCAGTGTCACGAAGCGGAGCATGCCATGCCTTCCATGTAAGCCTCTCCCTTCAAGCCTAGTCGAGCGACTCAGAGCTCGACTTGCAGGCGACAGACCACTAAGCCAAGAGCGCATTTGATACCATTCCGGAATGCTGAATCTGATGGTCATGCGCCACGGCAAGTCGGATTGGGATGCGGAGTCATCCGATGACCATTCGCGTCCGCTGAACACCCGTGGAAAACAATCTGCCGAGCGTATGGGTGTCGTACTCCGCGAACTCGGACTTATTCCCGAGTTGGTCGTATCGTCGACAGCACTTCGGGCTCGTTCAACGGCAGAACTTGCGAGAATCAGCGGCGGCTGGGACAGCCGCCTCGTGCTTGATGAGGACCTGTACGGCGCAAGTGTCCGTGAGACCCTCGCAGTTGCAGCCCATCACGGCGGCTCAGCATCTCGCATCATGCTGGTCGGCCACCAGCCAACCTGGGGCATGGTCATCGCGCACCTGACCGGCTCCCATGCGGAGATGCGAACGGCAACCGTTGCCGACATCGAGGTCCACGCGGAGTCTTGGGACGACGTCGGCCAATCGCGTGGTGCCCTCGTCTCCCTTCTCCAGGCGCGCACATTCATGCACGGCACCGAATGACCGCATCCGAACAAAGGGAAGACGGTGCTCAGCCGGTGCATATCCTGCAATCGCTCACAACAGCGAGGCACCGATGATTGATCTACGAAGCGACACGATCACGAAACCGACCGACGGCATGCGTCAGGCAATGGCCAACGCACTCGTCGGAGACGATGTCTACCAC
>QQUL01000379.1 GCA_008501565.1 Armatimonadota bacterium | reverse complement strand
ATCCCCTCTGCGAGGACCGCCTTGAGCTTCTTGTTCACCGTCTCGTCGGTCTCGCCGAAGAGTTGACGACGTTCTGAATGGCCCACGATCACAAACGAGACACTCAACTTTGCGAGCATGCTCGGTTCTATCTCGCCCGTGAACGCGCCGCTGTCTGGCCAATCAACGTTTTGTGCGCCAAGCTTGATCGAGAGGTGGTCGGTCTCGATGACGGTCTGCGCTGAGCGCAGAGCAGTGAACGGCGGGCAAATCACGACATCCACCCGGTCATAATCTCCGATGTCGAGTCGGTAGCTGAGTTTCTGGACCATCTGGATTGCCTCGAGATGGTTTGCGTTCATCTTCCAGTTTCCGGCGATGAGATTCTTGCGGGTCATGTGATCCCCTCGTTGTGGTCCTTGGCCATCAGTGCCGCCACGCCGGGGAGTACCGCGCCTCCAAGCATCGCGAGCCCGGCTCCTCCCCCACTCGACACGTGGGATATGGTTGATTCCAGACCGAGCATACGGATCGCGGCGACCGAGTCTCCACCGCCGACAACCGTGTAACCGGTGCTCTCCGCAATGGCTGCAGCTATTCCCTCCGTTCCCGCACGGAAGGGCTCCCACTCGAACACTCCCATCGGGCCGTTCCAGAACACCGAAGCAGCCTCTCGTACGGCTCCGGCGAAGCGCTCCGTCGACCTCGGTCCGATGTCGAGTCCCATCCAGCCGTCGTCGATGGCATTCACGTCAACGATTTGTGTGTTTGCTGTGCGAGAGAACGCGTCTGACTCGACGATGTCGACAGGAAGAACGATCTTCTCGCCATGGTGTGATTCGAGGAGTCGTTCGACAACCGGAACCATGTCTTCCTCAACAAGCGAATTCCCGATTCTGAACCCTGCGGCTTTCAGCAGCGTGAAACACATGCCTCCCCCGATCAGCATCAGATCAACATCGGGGAGCAGGTTTTCGATGACTTTCAACTTGTCGGAAACCTTTGCGCCTCCCATGACCACGACGTAGGGACGTTCGCGTGACGTGAGCAGCCGATCGAAAGCGATGATCTCAGACTCCATCAGCCGTCCAGCAACGGCGGGAAGACGCTCAGCGACCCCAACGTTGGAAGCGTGGGTCCGGTGAGCGGTGCCGAATGCGTCATTGACGAAGAAGTCTGCGAGCGCAGCAAACCCGCTTGCGAGGTTGGGATCATTCGTGGTCTCCCCTGCCTCGAATCGTGTGTTCTCCAGGAGCACGACAGACCCGGCTTCCGCTTCAGCCACTGCTGCTTCAACCTCGGGGCCGACGACCCCCGGTGCGAGGACCACGTCCAATCCGCTGAGTTCCGCCAAACGAGTAGCCACCGGCGCCAGTGACAGCGATTCGTCGTATCCCCCTGGCCGACCAAGATGGCTTGCCACGACGACCCGTTCTGCACGACGATGTACTTCGGCAATGGTTGGCAGACTGGTGACGATCCGGAAATCGTCGGCAACCTCGCCGTTGGATAGCGGAACGTTGAGATCCGAACGGATGAGAACGGTCAAACCCGCCAGGTCGACGTCATCAAGGGTTGCGAGGTGCTCAGCCAAGCTTGCGACAGAGATCCACGAGTCGGCTGGAGTAGCCCCACTCGTTGTCGTACCAGCCGAAGATCTTCACCATCTTGCCTGACACGATCGTCGATGCAGCGTCGACGATCACCGAATGCGGATCACCAACAATGTCAGACGAAACGATGGGGTCCTCCGTGTACCGGATGATGCCCTTCATCGGCCCCTCGGCCGCCGCCTTCAACGCGGCATTCACCGACTCGACGGTGACGTCTTCGTCCACAGTTGCGACAAGGTCGGTGATCGAACCATCCGGAACCGGAACCCGAAGGGCGGTTCCCGACAGCTTGCCGTTGAGCTTGGGGAGCACCTTGCCCACAGCGGATGCCGCACCGGTGGAGGTCGGAATGATGTTGATGGCCGCGGCGCGGGCTCTCCGCGGATCCTTGTGCAGGACGTCGGACAGACTCTGGTCGTTCGTATAGGCATGAACGGTTGTGAACATGCCCTGCTCGATCTCAAAGGCGTCATCGATGACTTTCGCCATCGGTGCGAGACAGTTGGTCGTGCAGGACGCGTTCGAGATGATGCGGTGGTTCTCTGTGTCGAGGTCATCGTCATTCACACCAAGCACGATGGACACATCCGGGTCTTTCATGGGAGCAGAAACCACCACATATTTCGCCCCTGCCGTCAGATGCTTGGAAGCGGCCTCGTGGGTGGTGAACACACCGGTTGATTCGATGACAACATCCACGCCGAGTTCAGCCCATGGGAGTTGCGCGGGATCACGCTCGGCAAACACGCGGAACCGATCGCCGTCGACGATGATGTCGCCATCGACGACCTCGATCTTGCCCGGATACGTACCGTGAACAGAGTCGTATTTGAGAAGGTGGGCATTCATCGCAACGTCGCCAAGATCGTTGATGGCGACGATGTCGATGCCCTTGACCGCAGACGTGATCTTGTTCCAAGCGGTCGCGATCGAGTCGGTATCCGATACGTCGATTCCCGAAAGTGCTTTGCGGAGATCTGTTGCGATCGTCCCGCCCTTTGCCGATCGGAAGAAGTTTCTCCCGATCCTGCCAAATCCGTTGATGGCTACCTTCATCGGTTTCTCCTGAACTTCATCGAGTTGTCGCGCTCAACACAGCCCCAAGCTTCTGAGGGTCGTGGCTTGGCCACTCCTCGGACCCGTCAACGAGATCGGCCGCGATGAGATCTGCGCCGTATGTCGCGAGGATCTCCGCATCGAAGGTAACCGGCTGAAGTGGGGGTGTGGTGTCTATCACGTGTTCATTTGCGATGATAGCGCCCGGTGGGCGCACACCCGTCAGGCGGAGAAGAGCGTCAAGATGGTCTGCGCCATCCATTCCGAGGGTCTCACCATCTTGAGTGATGAGGTTTGCGACATAGATCAGCTGAGCGCGCGAACGGTTTATTGCTTCTGTGATTCCGGGTACCCGCATCGCCGCAACGGTCGACGTCATCAAACTCCCAGGACCAAGGATGATCTGGTCGGCATCCTCGATTGCCGTGACTGCCCGAGGCGTGGCGTCAGCACTGGCGCGCTCAACCCCG
>QQUL01000091.1 GCA_008501565.1 Armatimonadota bacterium | reverse complement strand
CTCGATCTTCACCCGTGGAACGCCAGGGCATCAGACCTGGACCATCCCGATGAGCTCCGCATCGATCTCGACCCCACCGACGACTTCGGGTTCGACGCTGTCGTCAACGTCGCCCACACGATCCGTGAGATCCTCGACGACGCCGGCCTGGTTGGCTGGCCAAAGACATCAGGCAATCGGGGCATCCACATCTATGCACGCCTGCAACCAGAGTGGACCTACTACGAGGTTCGTCGGGCATGTCTTGCCATTGCACGGGAGGCCGAACGACGCAACGATCTTGCGACAACGGCGTGGTGGAAGGAGGAGCGCTCCGGCGTCTTCATCGACTACAACCAGAACGCCAGAGACAAGACGGTCGCGTCTGCCTACTCAATTCGCCACACCGGGTGGGTGTCCACACCATTCCGTTGGGATGAACTCGACGAAATGACACCTTCGAGGTTCGATCTGATGTCGTTCAAGGAACGCTGGGCCGATGTTGGCGATCTCACGAAGGGCATCGATGAGGAGGCAGGAGATCTGAGCGTTGGTCTCGCATGGGCCGAACGCGATGAGGCAGACGGCATCGGCGACGCCCCGTGGCCCCCCCACTACCCCAAGATGCCCGGAGAGCCTCCCCGTGTGCAGCCGTCGAGACGGAAGATGGAAGACTGATATCTGACGTCGGACGTCTGACGTCGGACGTCCGACTATTGACAGTGTTGGACTATCTGTGATATCTTCGTTAGCACGTTATCAGGGAACGCACGATATGTCACGGATGGATCATCGATCCCAGGTTCTCAAGGGGGTGCTCGACATGTGCCTGCTGTCCCTCATCAGCGAGGAACCGAGCTACGGATATGAGATGGCGAGCAAGCTCGCGGATCGGGGACTTGATCTCGTCAGTGAGGGATCCATCTATCCCACACTGTCGCGTATGCAACGCTCCGGCCTGATCGAGGGCTATTTTGTTGAAGCAGACGGATCCGGCCCACCCCGTAAGTACTACCGCATCGCCACTGAGGGCAAACAGCAGCTCGGGATTTGGAAAGAGGAATGGTCGACCCTCAGCGAGGGTGTGAACCAGGTCGTGAAGGGAGTGACACGTGACCGATCTGACAAGTGAGCAAGTCGTCGATAGATGCCGCACGTACTGGCTCGGGTCAGGCGTCGACAGTGACACCGCATCAGATATGGCAATCGAACTGAGATCGCACATCCAAGAAGCGATGGCTGAAGGCAAGACCGTCGAGTCCGTCGTTGGGGGGAACCTCGAGCGCTTCGCCGAGGACTGGGCTTCGGCCTTTCGGGGACCGCGGGTAACTGCACCGTCACTCCCCCGAACGGGAGCCAATTCAGCAAATCTCGGACTTGCACTGGGTGGACTTGCCATCATCATCCTTGTCGGTGCTGTTGCATTGTTCGTTCCAGACGATCCGAACATGGACGCGTCAACCTGGGCGACCGTGTGGATTGTCTCGGCTGGCGTACTGGCGCTCGGGGAGCTGGTGACGGCCGGATTCTTCTTGTTGCCGTTTGCTGTCGCCGCGGGTGCCGCTGGTGTCCTCTCGCTCGCCGGGGTCGCTGTGGTCTGGCAAATCATCGTGTTCGTCATCGTGTCGATCGCCTTCCTGTGGCTCCTCCAGCAGTTCGCCTCGAAGGACATACGGGGGGAGCTCCTCCCCGTTGGCGCCGCCCGATACATCGGGTCCAGTGCCGTCGTGACATCGACGGTGGATCGGCTCTCCGGTGAGGGAAGGGTGATGATGGGAACCGAGGATTGGCGGGCCACGACCGACGGCAACAACTCGATCGCTGTCGGAACCGAAGTCCGTGTGGTTGAGGTGCGAGGGGCGCGTCTCGTCGTCGAAGAAGTCAACAACTAGCCAACAGAAGAGGAAGGGTGCCAATGGAGGCAGCAGCAGTCATCGTATTCATTCTGATCTTTGTACTCGTGATCTATGTAGCGCTTGCGATCAAGATTGTGCAGCAGCATGAACAAGGACTCACCGAGCGATTCGGTCGCTACCGAAAGACGCTCGATCCGGGTTTCCACATGATCGTGCCGTTCATCGACAAGGTCCAAAAGATCGACATGCGTGAGCAGGTCGTCGATGTCCCGCCACAGGAGGTCATCACCAAGGACAACGTGGTTGTGACCGTCGATGCGGTGGTGTATTACCAGGCGACCGATCCGGTAAAGCTTGCGTACAACATCTCGAACTTCATCGTGGCTGCCACGAAGCTCGCCCAGACCAACCTGAGGAACGTCGTCGGTGACATGGAGCTGGACGCGGCGCTGACCTCCCGCGAAACGATCAACACCGAGCTACGGGTGATTCTCGATGAGGCGACCGATGTCTGGGGTACCAGGGTCGTCCGTGTTGAGATCCAGAGGATCGATCCTCCGGCGGATGTCACCGATGCCATGCACCGACAGATGAAGGCCGAGCGTGACCGACGAGCCATCGTCACCGAAGCAGAAGGGGAAAAGCGGTCCGCGATTCTCAAGGCCGAGGGCGTCAAGCAATCACGGATTCTCGACGCCGAGGGCCAGGCAGAGGCGATCAAGACCGTTGCCGATGCTCAGAAGTACGAGAAACTGACGGTTGCCGAGGGTGAAGGACAGGCCATCGAGCGAGTGTTCATGGCAATCCACAACGGTGATCCGACTCCTGACCTGATCGCCATCCGGTACCTCGAGGCTCTCGAGACCGTTGCAGACGGCCAGGCAACAAAGATCTTCCTCCCGATGGAAACCACATCGATCCTGGGAAGCATCGCAGCGATGGGCGAAGTCTTCGCAGACAGCCAGAAGACGCCGGAAGGCGGACAGAGCGTCTAGGAAGAGTGAGGGGGGAGCCGGTTGGCTCCCCCCTCACTCAGCCGCCGCCCCATCGCTCGTACCCAGGGTTCCAGTACCCGATTCTTCACAGATGGAGCCCACAGAATGAGAGCATCGATCGGTTCACACGGGCCGTGAATCTGCTGGACACGAACCGCCAGCCACCCCGCCCAGATGAAGTTTCTTCTGTGGGCTCCATTGTTGATTTTCTCGGTACTGGAACCCTGGGTACGTGAAGGGCATTGTTGATCTCTTGACTAATGGTAACTGATTGGTTACCATTTGATCATG
>QQUL01000328.1 GCA_008501565.1 Armatimonadota bacterium | reverse complement strand
CACAGAATACGAATCCCAATAGGGACCACGCGAGGTCGAGCATGATCCCATCGAGTTCACATACGTGGGATCCGGCATCTGGTCGTAGAGGCGCCGGATCGCCGGTGCCATCTTGTCTGTCACGGTCCCTGCCACGACCATGAGGTCAGCTTGTCGCGGCGAGGCTGGCAACGGGGTGATCCCGAACCGCATGAAGTCATATCGAGAGCTCGACACAGCCATGACCTCAATCGCACAGCATGCAAGGCCGAACTGGAAGTACCAGAGGGAATACCTGCGGGACCAGTTGAGCAGCCATGACAGCGGTTTCGGGGTGTTGAACCTTTCGATCACTCCCATCTGAGGACGCCCTTCCTGATGGCGTAGAGCAGGCCAGACAACAGAATCAGAATGAAAAGGAACATCTCGACGAGAATGAAGACGCCTCGCCCAGCTGCCTGGAACGCATCGAGCGAGATGGCCCACGGAAAGATGAACACCGCCTCGACATCGAAGATCAGAAACATGAGGGCGAAGATGTAATAGCGAATGTGGCTCTGGTTCCAGCCGCCACCAACCGGTTCGATTCCCGATTCGTACGCAACATCCTTGAGGCCCCCGGGGTTCTTGGGCGCAAGGAGTTTCGACGCACCGACTGCCCCACCCACCAGAATGGCTCCGACTGCAATGAACAGCGCGACTGTGAGGTAGTCGCCGTAGTACTGATTGAGCACCCCGAGTAACCCTTCGAAGCAGACAGGCTGGTCGTTCCCTTACGGGTTGCGATTCTATCGCAGTCCGTGGAGGCACTTGTAATTAGACGAAAGCCCGTCGATGCAGGCCAACGGCTCGCAGCCCATGACTGTTAGTTTTCGCACCGATGGATGTTCCTCGGGTACCCAGTTATGTCGGGCGTGGCCTGGTCAATCTCGTGGCAGAGATCGAGCACCGACTCACGGGAACGGCCCCGTCACCCACGCTGGATCCGGATCTGGCCCATTTCATCCCATCGGCCTCAACCTACGTTGTCGTGCTGTTTGACGGGCTCGGGGCACACCAGCTCAACCATCCGAATGCATCAGACCTGGCAGCTGCCTCCGCCGGTGTGCTCGACGCTCCGTTCCCTGCAACAACCACCGTGAGCCTCGCGACGGTCGCAACAGGCCTCCCTCCCTCCCAGCACGGCTTGATCGGATACAAGATGTGGATGCCCGATCTCGGTTCGGTGGTCAACACGATCCACATGACGACGCCGACCGGAGAGTCGATTGCTGACCTCGACGCGCCCGGACTTCTTCCATCACCGAACCTGTGGGAACGGCTCAGTGCTTCGGGAATCGGGCCCGTCGTTGTGCAGCCGGGCAACTTCGCTTCGACGCCCCTCACGACGGCGCTGTATCGGGGTGCCAGATTCGAGGGGTATTGGAACCTCGATGACGTCGCCAGAGTCACGACCGACATCGCTGCGATCGGTGAACGCCTTGTGTTCGTGTATGTGCCAGACGTTGACTTCGCCGCACACATCGCTGGGCAGAAGTCCGAACAATATGACCAAGCGATGGTGCGTGCGAACACGATCTGGGCGAGCCTCACCACAATGCTCCCACCCGATGTGTGCCTGATCGGGACCGCCGATCACGGGCACATCGATATCGACGAGACGTCGCGACATCTCGTTGATGCGAAGGATCTGGGCGAGGGATTCGTTTCCGAGGATGGCCGAGTCCTTTTCGTCCATGGTGACGGATCAAAGCTCGCTGCTCGTCACGGGGGATCATGGTTGCCCCTCGACGACGGACCCGGGTGGTGGGGACCGGAGCCGATGCATGCATCGTTTGTGGATAGGCGACCCGCCGGCATCGTGTTCCTCCCCGAAGGAACGACTGTCTTCAATCGTGAGTCGAATCGGAGGCTGGTCGGATACCACGGAGGAGCAAGCCCGGTTGACATCGAGATCCCACTTCTGGTCCGAGCGAGCTCCGTGATCCGCAATCCGTAACGAGGGCCGGAGTCACCAGGGATGGATGCATCAGCACAATTTGCCCTACCAACGTAGTGGTTATAATCTCACCTAACCAATTCATAAGGTACAGCGAAAGATTGGGTGGTTTGGACCATGAAGCGAATGGCACTGGTCGCGGCGGTGGCCGCACTCGTCGCATCCGGATGCTCTTCATCGGGAGACGCAACCATCACGTTGTACTCGGGACGGAGCGAGGATCTGGTTCAGCCAGTGATCGATGCGTTCACGGAGGACACCGGCATCAACGTCGTGGTCAAGTATGCCGGGTCAGCTGACCTCGCTGGAACGATTCTCGAGGAAGGTGACGCCTCCCCCGCTGATGTGTTCTTCGCCCAGGATCCGGCGTCACTCGGAACCGTTGCCCAAGCGGGGCTGTTCGATGCTCTCCCGAGCGAAATACTCGAGAAAGTGCCCTCACGATTCTCCGATGACGCCGGGCGCTGGGTCGGAACCTCGGGGCGAGCCAGGGTCGTCGTTTACGATCCGACGTCCATCAGCGACACCGTGCTTCCCCCGACCGAGGACTCGTTCGTCGATGACCAATGGAGGGGACAGGTCGGAATAGCGCCGACGAACGGTTCATTTCTTGCGTTCGTTGCCGCCAAGATTCTCATCGATGGCGAGGAATCGACCCTCGCATGGCTCAAGGGCATGGCCGCGAACAACTCGCCCACCTATCCGAAGAATTCGCCGATCGTGGCTGCGGTCAACAGCGGTGAGATCGACGCTGGACTTGTCAACCACTACTACCTGCTGCGTGCGCTGTCTGAAAACCCGGATGAGGTCGGATTGAACTACTTCTTTCCCGAACCGACTGCCGGGTCGCTCGTGATGCCGGCCGGAGCGGGCATTCTCGCAAGCTCAAAACACAAGGACGAAGGCCAAAAGTTCATCGAGTGGCTGCTCAATGACGAATCCCAGACGTACTTTGCGGACGAGACATTCGAATACCCGATGGTCCCCGGGGTAGCTGCCAACCCCGCGCTGCCACCGATCGACTCGATCGCAACGCCGGACATCAATCTCTCGGACCTCGCGGGCGTCCTCGATCTCGCGACCGATCTGGTGGCTGACGCCGGCCTGTTGTGACAGGGGGAACATCGTGATTGAAATCGATTCG
>QQUL01000316.1 GCA_008501565.1 Armatimonadota bacterium | reverse complement strand
CGGATGATCGAGATCGTGTTCGGAACATTGAACAGCTCCCGGATCAAGAGATCAGAACCACCCGGAACTTGACCCGCGCAAGTTCCTCATTGTTGAGGCTCACCAGGAATGCGTACCCCTTGGCCTCCGGAAACGTGATGTTGTGGAACGGACTCACGATCGGCACGATGCTTGAAGCACCGGCGGGCAGATTCGGGGGCGTGCCGACGCGCAGCTTTCCCTTGGCTTCAACTCCGACTTCAGCTCCATCTTCATCCACGAGTTTGATGGCGAGTTCAAGGTCGCGTTGACGATCCTCGGGTGCTATCTCAGCCACCATCGCCAGCGAGAGGCTCCTATGTGTTGCTGGTACGGATCGCACGCTGATCGTGTCGAAGCCGCCACCGAGCACAAACAGCTTCCCAGATTGGACCTGTGCTGCATCTGCCAGCATGGCTGAGGTCATCTTCATGATGGTTGCTCCTTGGATCGGGGCCAGCGAAAACCGACGAGTCGTTTCTGACACAATACGGCAGCCTCATCGGATAGTTCTCACGATGCACCGAAGGAGCCCCAATGCCTGAGTCGTGTCAGGCCGTGTCGGCGGGTGCACCTGCATGAATCTGTTGGCGCTCCGCATCCGTTGGCATGCGTACCGAAGCCACTACCAGGCTTGCGACGAACGCCGCGGCGGCGCCCAGTAGCCACCCGGTCGCGATGCTTGTCGCACCTGCAATCGGGACAAGAACCAGAGACGCTCCAACGTTGCCGAGTTGGCCGGCAAGTGAATCCACGCTGACGATCGTGGTACGCCGCTCACTCGGTACCCATTCGTGCAGCAACTCCTGACGCAACACATGGGAGAGTGCAAAGAAGGCGTACACGCACAGGATGGAGAAGGTGAGCAGCCATGGATCGTTCGACGCCGCCATGGCGACAAGTCCGAAAGCCGAAAACGTGAGTGCAACAGCAGCGGAGCGACCGGGTGCATCGGCCAAACGCCCGGGGAGGTGCTGCGCGAGGGCGGATCCGACCACGGATGCCAGTGCGAACCCTGCGACGACGAGACCAGCAATCTTTGCGGCCTCATGTGGGCCACCGAGAAGATCGGCGTAGCGCGGCTGCCACAGTGTCTCAATGCTGACCGCAGCGACCGCAACGCCAAACGTGGTCCCGAGCAACAGGCGAATGGACCGTCTACTTCCGGCAATGCGAACTCCATCGCGGATCACCGCTGGCACCTCGCCAAACGCAGACCCAATGGATCCGCGTGATCGCTCTGGCTCGCGCACGGTTCCAAGCACCGCCAGGACGAAGACGCCATCAGCAATGGCGGCGCCGAGTGCTGAAACCAACACGTTCGACAATCCTGCGATGGAACCAGGCGGGAGGTTGGCAAGCCCGACCGACGCCAAGGCGCCGCACAGCAACGCAACACCCTCAAGGACGCCAGCGGTGGAGAAGTCCTTGCGTAGGACCAGCGAGGGGTCGATCGCCCGTGCTCGGTCCACGTACCAGGATTCGAGAGGTCCCGACGAAAGCGCACGTCCGGCCCCACCGAGGAAGGCGGCAAGTAGAAAGACCGGGAGCGTTGTTCCGACGAGGAGCAGCACATCCAGGGCGATGAAAAGTATGCCGGCCATGATGAGCACGGACCTTCGCCCGATTGAATCGGCAAGCCCGCCCGTCGGGAGTTCGAACAGGACCGTGGTCGCTCCATATACCGCAAACACAATTCCGACCTGGGCGAGGTCGAGACCGTTGAAGGTCAGAACGAGGACAAGGACGGGAACAATCAACCCCGGTCCGATCCAGCGCAGGAACGTGATCGAGAGGAAAACCCTGCGAACCTGTCCTACCGTATCCGTCACTGTCCCTCCGGGTTCTCCAAATCGGTAAGAACTGAGGCGACGTCGCGAACGGGGACGATCGTTCGGTATACCACCACCGGCATGACATCTGTTTCAGGCCCGTCCCTGCTGTCGCGGCGTTCGTGGGACAGCTCAACATACGGGGCGATGACGTCAGTGAGAGCTGCGTTCAGTGCCTCGGTTTCCGCTGGTGTGAGCCGGAGCAGTGCGTCGGAGCGATCCGCGGCTGCCTGCCATTCATCCGACCAAGCTGATCTGTCCGACTCGAAGGCTTCCACGGCCCGACGTCGAAACGCCTCCCACAGCACGGTGGTTTTACCAATTGCCGCGTCCCATTCCGCGGCGTTTCCGAAGTCCTCAAATCGCCAGGTGGTCGATTCATGTGCCGCTGACCACCACCGGTCCCGAGCGGTCCCCCGCTCCGGTTGGTCGACAATGAGTCCGGCATCTGCGAGCAGGCGCAGGTGATAACTTGTGAGCCCTGACGACAGACCGAGACGTTCGGCCAGTCCGGAGGCAGTCGACGGTCCGTCTGCCCGTAAGAGAGCGAGCAGCTTGACCCGCAGCGGATGTGCCAGAGCCTTCATTGCTTCGGAACCCGGCTGGACTTGAATTGTGGACATGGTCCAAGAATACAACTACAAAGATTATTTTGCAAATAGTTCTTTGCAATCTTATACGGTCGGGCTGGCCGGATCTGAACCGGCGACCCCTGTTCCCCAGACGACGCAGGACTTCCCTGTGGAGCTCGCCTTGCTGTTGGGATCCTGCCGAATATGCTTGGGCGTCTATGGCTGTAGGTACACGATTGTGGTACTCGGCCAACGCTGCAGAGAGGACGAAAGCGGGGACTTTGGTACCAAGGTACGAAGGCCGAGGGTGAGAGGGGAATAACGATGCGTAACGAGCAGATGACCGAGGGTGATGGCGAAATCGAATACGTGCCGGTGACGTTCGACCGATGCGACCATGTTCACGGTCCGTTCTTCCACGGAACGAAGGTCAGGTTCGCGGTCGGCGACGAGCTGATCCCCGGCCGCAATTCGAATTACCACCAAGGTCGCATCGCAAACAACGTGTACTTCTCTGCGCAGATTGAGACGGCTGTTTGGGGAGCTGAGTTGGCAACTGCTCTCGGTGGGATGGCCGAGCGTGGATATGTCTACATTGTCGAGCCCACGGGCCCTTTCGAAGATGACCCCAACGTCACGAATAAGGGGTTTCCGGGAAACATCACTGAGTCGTACCGGACCCGCGACCCGCTGCGCATAGT